>NZ_CP039712.1:1532500-1832500 GCF_005145005.1 Vagococcus zengguangii | reverse complement strand
AAAGGAACACAAGAAGCGGGTAACAACAAACAAGGTGTTTACCAAAATTTTGGTAAATATGTCACTATTTCAAAAAATGATGGCTATAACACATGGCAAAACTTCTCATGGAAAGAAAAACAAGCTAACAGTGCTGTTTTTGACCGTACTTTCTTAGCGAAAGGTTTATATAACCATGCGAACGGTTCAACTTACTATTCACTATATGATACAAACGGTACTTGGTACGGTTATATCAATGCTAATGCTGCTAAAGTAGCACCTGGAGTAGAAGGCTTGCCAATTATTTTTCAAGATGGTTTGAAGAGTTTTAAAGAATTCAACAATTCTTATCCTATTTGGACCGATTTAAGCTTTAAAGAGAAGGTGACAGGGTGGAGAGATGCTGATTTTTGTGTAACATCAGTTTATCATCACGCAAATGGTTCTATTTATTATCAAATTGGACAATTCTCAGGTGTAGAAGAGGGAATTGTAACAGTGGGTTATATTAATAGTAAGGCCACACCTTTGATTGCAACACCTAGACCTGATTATTTACAAGTAACAACGGATAAAGTATTTGCGGAAAAATCAGTATGGCCATGGTCATACCTTAAGTCTGCTTATTACTGGGATGGTAAAGAGTGGATTGTAGATTTTGCCGGTAATTGGTTTGGTGAAGAGGAAATATCAAACGAGCAATTACAAAAACTATTAGCACCACACTTAAAAAAACCAACGTCTCCAGGTAAAGAAGTAGGAGAATATGGTGAATCTAAAGAGATTTACGTTTGGGGTTACCATAACTAATTAAATAGTAAAATAGGCCAGTGAATTTTTTATATTGCACTGGTCTTTTTTGTGTTTGATTAGAGGGTTCTAATTCTTTGGCGTGCACAAATAACAGAAATGTAAATAAAAGTGTTAGGATTTTGATAAATAAAACAAATAATTCTTTGATGAAAGTCAGGTGCGGTTAAGGTTAAAGTTTGGAAAGAATTCGCTGTGAGATGAAATATCATCTTTAGTATAAGCGTATACTTTAGGCGTGTAACTAAATAAATTAGGGGGAACTATGAAAAAGAAAGTATTGAGAAATGCGGCTTACGTTACAATAATCGGTAGTTTAATATCAAATAACGTGGCGGGCGTGACAGCTTTAGCAGCAGAAGAAATGACAAAAGAAAGTACCACCAGTGAATCGCAAGGGGAATTAAGCACTGATTTGTTGCCAACTGTTGTGGATGATGATATTCAAACAACTAAGCAAGAGGAAGCAACAGAACAATCAACAACTGCAGAAGTTTCCGAAGCAGAAACTTCAGAAACTGAAGAAGTAACAAATCAAACGTCAGAAGCAATGAAAGAAGTAACTACTACTTCAGAGGATAAAGTAACAAAAGCGGAAATTTCTGATGACATCATCGATACCGGTGTTGATGGAACTGCCCCATGGACTATGTATAAAGATGGTCGTTTTGTGATGGAAGCTGGGGAACTTGTATCGTATGAAACAAGAGGTTGGGATAACTATAAAGATATAATTACTTCGATTGAATTTACTGGTAAATTGTTACTTCCTGTATCGTGTGAATCTTTATTTGCTGATTTTCCAGAATTAGCAATCTTTAAAGGGTTAGAAAATTTAGATGGTCAACTAGTTGAAAATGTTTCAGGAATGTTTAACAACTTGCCTAAATTGACAGAATTAAATTTAAGTAATTTAAAGATGAATAAATTAGAGTCTACTAGCTACATGTTCCAGGATCTAAAAAGTTTGACTAGTTTAGATTTAAGCGGTTGGACAAATGAAAAATTGACTTGCTTATCTACAACATTTAACGAACTTACTAATTTAACGAACCTGAATTTGAATAACTTTAATACTTCGAATGTTACAGATATGTCATGGGCTTTCTCTGAATTATCAAACATAAGAGAGCTAGATTTATCAAGTTTTGACACTTCAAAAGTTACAAATATGTCAGTAATGTTCTCTGGGATGGTAAATTTAGTTGATTTGGATATTTCTAGTTTTGATACGTCGAATGTGACGAGTATGGGAAACATGTTCTCACAAGTTTCTAAATTGACTACTTTAGATTTACAGCATTTCGATACTTCGAATGTTACTAACATGATGTATATGTTTTCTGGGATGGCAAGTTTAGAATCATTAAACATTACTAAATTTAATACCTCGAATGTTACAGATATGTCAGGGATGTTCTATGATGTATCAACTATTAAAGAATTAAGTATCGCAAATTTTGATACATCAAAAGTCACAACAATGCACGACATGTTTTCTTTGATGAAGAGCTTGACTTCCTTAGATGTGACTAACTTTGATACGTCGAATGTTCTAAGTATGAATTCGATGTTTTCAAACTTAGAACAGATTACAGAATTGAAAGTTTCAAACTTTGATACGTCAAAAGTGACGAATATGGCTTGGATGTTTTCAGGGTTAAATAATTTAAAAACGTTGGATTTATCTAACTTTAATACTTCTCAGGTTATCGATATGTCAGGAATGTTTTTTTTGTCGGGCTTAGAATCAATTAATGTTTCTAGCTTTGATACGTCAAATGTTATGAATATGACAGTGATGTTTAGCGAATGCTCAGAAAACATGAAATCACTCGATGTTTCTAATTTTAATACCTCAAATGTAACGGATATGTCTGACATGTTTAGTGGTTTAACAGGCCTTGAATCACTCGATGTTTCCAACTTTGATACAACTAATGTTACCGACATGTCGCAAATGTTTCAATCATTAGAAAAGGTAAAAAAATTAGATGTTAGTAAATTTAATACCTCAAATGTAACCGATATGTTTGGGATGTTTAGCTTTATGTCTAGTTTAGAATCATTGGATATCTCTAATTTTGATACGCAGCATGTTAATCATATGGGGGCGATGTTTGAAGGCTTAGCAGGTGTCAAATCGTTAAATGTTTCCAGCTTTAATACCTCAAATGTAACGGCTATGAATGAAATGTTTAAAGATTTATCAGGTTTGGAAGTATTAGATATTTCAAATTTTGATACTAGTAAGACTGATCAAATGTCAGGAATGTTCCAAGGGATGACTAATTTAAAGTCATTGGATTTATCTAACTTTGATACTTCAAATTCAGTTGATATGTCGCAAATGTTTTCAGATTTAAGAAATATAGAATCATTAGATTTATCTAACTTTGACACTTCTAATGTAACGAATATGTCAAGTATGTTTAGTTCTTCGACAAAACTTAAATCGTTGGATGTTAGCAATTTTGATACATCTAAGGTAGAAAATATGTCTTGGATGTTTTCAAGTTTGACGATACCAACATTAGATATTACAAACTTTGATACGTCAAATGTGACAGATATGATGGGTATGTTTGGCTATATGAAGACTATTACAAGCTTAGATTTGTCTAATTTTAATACTGAAAAAACAGAAAATATGATGTATTTATTTAGTGATATGGATGAATTGAAGGAGCTGGATCTATCCAACTTTAATACCACTAAGGTTACTGATATGACAGGAATGTTCCAAGGGTCAATGAATCTGGAAAAATTAAATATTTCATCGTTCGACACAAGTTCAGTTCAAAATATGTTTGGGATGTTTGAAAATGTTGCAAGCTTAAAATCATTGGATTTATCCAACTTCAATACATCAAACGTAACGAATATGTCAAGTATGTTTGGTGGTATGAATAGACTTGAGGAACTTAATATTACAAGTTTTGACACCACACAAGTAACGGATTTTAGTGCAATGTTCGAAAGTACGATGGCATTGAAAAAAATAGATTTATCAAGCTTCAATACCTTGGTTGCGGAAACTATGAATTATTTTATGTTGTACTCTAATGTTGAAGAGTTAATAGTAGGGGATAACATGAAGTTTGTAACGGAATATACTGAAGAGTTTCTACCGTTGTGGGATGATGAAGGGATTCCTTACGCTTGGTATGGCCAAAACACTGGTAAAAAATTCAATACAACAGAAGAATTCGTAGCCTATGGTCAAACAGGCTTGTCAGCTGATACGTACATCCGTACTGAAGGTGAAGTGGTTGCGGAGTATTATGTTTATTTCGAAACAAATTCAGGCTCATATATCGATTCAGTAATAGTTAAAGACGGTGAAAAAGTAGCGGAACCAACAGCTCCAACCCGTGAAGGCTACAAATTTGAAGGTTGGTACAGCGATGAGAAATTAACGACTAAATATGATTTCAATACGCCAGTTACTAGTGATTTAACCCTTTACGCTAAGTGGACCAAAGTCGATGAACCAAAACCTGAAAATAAACCTCAAGGTGACTATATCAGTTTCGGTAAATACGTCACAGTCAACAATGACAAAGGTTACAATACATGGCAAAATTTCTCATGGAAACAAAAATATGAGAACTCAAAAGTAGCTAATCAAACATATTTAGCCAAAGGCATGTACAAACACCAAAACGGCTCAACTTATTACTCATTGTATGATTCAAAAGGTACGTGGATGGGTTACATCAATGCTAAAGGAACTAAAGTAGCTGACGGCGCACAAGGCGTGTACCAATCATTTGGCAAATACGTGACCGTCAACAACAACGCAGGTTACAATACATGGCAAAACTTCGCATGGAAACAAAAACATGCGAACAGCAAAGTAGCTAATCAAACTTATTTAGCTAAAGGTCAATACAAACACGCGAATGGCTCGACTTACTATTCATTGTATGATTCAAAAGGTACGTGGATGGGCTACATCAACGTAAAAGGTACTAAGTTAGCTGACGGAGCACAAGGTGTGTATCAATCATTCGGAAAATATGTGACAGTCAACAACAATGCTGGTTATAACACATGGCAAAACTTCGCATGGAAGCAAAAACATGCCAACTCAAAAGTAGCCAACCAAACTTATTTAGCTAAAGGTCAATACAAACACGCGAACGGCTCAACCTATTACTCATTATATGATTCAAAAGGAACCTGGATGGGTTACATCAACGCTAAAGGCACTAAGTTAGCGGATGGCGCACAAGGTGTCTACCAAGCTTACGGCAAAAAAGTAACCGTTAAAAACGACAAAGGTTACAACACATGGCAAAACTTCTCATGGAAGAAAAAATACGACAACAGTAAGTTAGCCAATAAAACCTACACGGCCAAAGGCTTATACAAACACGCGAATGGTTCAACCTACTATTCATTATATGACGTCAAAGGGACATGGATGGGTTACATCAACGCCAAAGGAACTAAATAATAAATAAATCAGCAATAGTGGCTATCTTATCTTTAAGAGATGACCACTATTGCTTTTTTGTCATACAGCAAATAGAGAAACTTGCAACTTTTGTTCGTTTTTGGCACGATTTAGTTGTTTGGATAAGGGAGGAATTAATGTATGAAAAGAATTACGGGTATTTCTTTATCAGCGCTGTTACTGTTATCCGCTCCTTTACAAACGCTTACAACTGAAGCGGCCACGTCAGGGTTAAATACGATTAGTAACGTTAGTCAACCGCCAATTGAACAACCTGAAGAAAGTGAATCGCTCGTACCTGATGAATCGAATGAACCATCTGAGTCCGAAATGCCAGAGACATCACTTGAGGAAGCCTCTTCGCAAACAGAAGAGGCTGGGACAACTACCAATGAACCAGAAACGTCAACGGAAGAATCCACCAACACTCTTGGTGAAGAAACATCGACTGAAGCAACCACTGAAGATACCGAGTCAAGTAGTGAAACAGAAGAAGTTATAAGTTACCAAATTGAAAACCTTGCGGGAACGTATGTGACGATTCTTTCAACAAAATTAACTATTTTTGATGATTTAACGCAAGCTTTTGCTAATCAAGGTGGGCTAACCACAACGGAGTATTACCTTCAAACGTTACGCTTAACGCAACTTATCACTAACCAAGCTGGGGAAGAAGTATACTTAATAGCAGATCAGAATAATGATACTATCGGCTATGCACAAGCAGAAAGTTTGACCCAACGAGGAGCAGAAGGTGAAATGCTTGAGTTAGACAAACCTATCTATGTGAAGGTGACGAGTAAATCGTATCCATCTTACAAAGATTTTGCTTGGACTAAGTATTTTGAACCTGCACAATTAGCTAACAAGAAATTCGAAGTGAAAGAGTACTATAACCATTACAACACAAATATTTACTATGCATTATTTGATGGCCCAACATTCTATGGCTATATCAACAAAAACTCGACGACTAAAGTTGCTGAAAACGAAAAGCCACAAGGTGACTACATTAAGTTTGGTAAGTACGTAACAGTGTCAAAAAGTGGCTATAACACATGGCAAAACTTCTCATGGAAGCAAAAACATGCTAACAGTAAAGTAGCCAACAAAACGTATCTAGCTAAAGGTAAGTATACACATGCCAACGGCTCAACTTATTATTCACTATATGATAACAACGGTAAATGGCTAGGTTATATTAATGCTAAGGGAGCTAAAGTAGCTGACGGCAAGCAAGGAACGTATATTTCAGATGGTAGCTACGTGACAATTAGTAAGAAAAACTACGATATTTGGTCAAACTTTAGCTGGAAGAAAAAAGCTTCTAGCAATAGCTACCTGAATCAAATGTTTATTGCCAAAGGACGTTACGTTCATTTTAATGGTGCTACGTACTATTCACTATACTACCCAAATGGTAAATGGTTAGGTTACGTCAACTCCAATGCAACGTCTAAAGAAGTACCAAGAGCTTACCGTACGGCCCTAGATAAAGCTTATGAATACTTAGATTTTATTCCATTCTCAAAAGCTGGCTTGTACGACCAATTAATTTATGAAGAATACACAGCTGCCCAGGCTCAGTATGCGGTAGACCATGTTAAAGTTAATTGGAATGACCAAGCTTTGATGACCGCTTGGATGTATCTGGAAATTTTTGATTTCTCAGACCAAGAGCTTTATGATCAGTTGATTTATGAGGGTTTTACAGATAAGTAAGCGCAATATGCACTAGACAATATATATTAGTAACACAAAACAAGCGTAGACTCACCAAGGTCTACGCTTGTTTTGTGCTATTAACTATTTAACAGTCTTTGTAGCATTAGCATTCAAATAGCCATACCACTTATTATTTTTGTCATATAGCGATAGATACTTACGTCCGTTACCAAGTACGTAGTAGCCTTTGGCAGTGTATTGTTTGTTGAGATGGCTACTTGTATTAGAAATTTTCTTACCACTAAAGAATAAATCTTTATACGATGAATAGTTTTTCTTTGTGATTACAACTTTTTTGTTCCAACTCGTGTATTTAACGGGTATCATATCCTTATTTAAAATATAACCGGCCCATGTATTGTTTTTGTTGTAAAGTGAGTAGATTACAGCACCGTTTTCTAACACATATTTTCCTTTGACATTAAAGACTTTTCCACGTGAGCTATTAGATTTTGCGGTCATCAACGTAATATTCTTATAAAGTGTCGTTTTATCTGTTGAAATACTATACTTTGTCGTCTTCATCGATGCATACGTAAATTTTTGCATCCAATAGCGTTCGGCCATCACATAATAACCATTTTTTAATTTTAAGACAGGAACTCCTGTTTTATTTTTGACAACACCGGAGACATCTAGGCGTGTTGCTAGTGCGTAAGTGCCAACTCTCGTAGATGAAGAAAACTCTGGTGAACGATAATAATCAATCGCTTTTAAATTCACGACTTTACCTGGAGAGGTTGTCCAATAATCGTTTAAGTTGATCGTGTTGCTTTCTTTCAAATTCATACGTAGGGCAAAGCTTGGTGGAAACTCATTCCAATAAATAGGTGAAACATTGACCGTTTGGCCATAATTTGGCGCATGGATGTACTGACTATTTCCTAGATATATGGCTACATGATAAGTAGCACCACGATTTCCCCAAAATAGTAAATCACCAGGTTTTGCATCTTTTACCGCAATTTGTGTACCAGAAGACTCTTGCGGGAGTGTATACGAACCGATATCACGGTTTAATACTTCTTTATAAACACGATAAGTCAAACCAGAGCAATCAAAAGCTTTAATCCCTAAACGATCAGGGTAGACTTGTGTATAACCTGAACCTAAATAATTTAGAGCTTTAGCGACAATTTGTTTACGCTCACCAGTTGCACGATTGATAATTTCTTGCGTGTTGGTTGCTGACATGGTTCGTAGGTTGGCTTTTGGACTCATAGCCATAGTGAAGGCTTGATACTCATCGTATGACATCACATCACGTCGATTATCGTTTAAATACTGTTGATATAACGCATCATCAGCACTCACGTTAGCATTGGTCTCAGTTGACATCGTGTCCTCGCTATTAACCGTAGCCGTATTGGTCGCTGTTGTCCTCATGCTATCACTAGAATTAACAGCCGAACTGTCACTAGTTGCTTCCACGCTTGTTTCACTCGTCATCGATTCTTCGACTGTAGAAGAAGTCTCAACTTCCGAATTAATAGTCGCTGAAATCGTTTCAAGTGTCGAGCTTATAGCGCTCGTGTCGATTTCTATATCTGAAGATGAATCGCTAGTTTGCTCAGTAGCAATGGCAAGACCGCTATTCACAAAGAAACTCCCTAATATTATCCCTAAAACAATTTTTTTCATAACAAACTCCTTATCAACTTTTGATGTCTAAAACACTTAGTCACTTCTATAATAACAAAAACACCTCATAAAATTACATAAAAAAACTGAGAAACCAAAAGTTTCCCAGTATATATCCCTTTAATAAAATGGTGAAATTTCCATTAATTATATAGATAATAGGTGATTAAACCTATTCATGATTAATTTAACTCTCTTCAAAGGTTTGACGGCCAGTTTCTAAATAACTGGTATCGTTATAACGCGCTAAATGGAATTGCTCGCCATCGAATTGTAGATGGGTGACAGAGTTGTTGACTGCCATATTGTTAAAGTCGGCTGGTGTATCGGTTAGGGCTTCAAGTGTTGCTTGAATACTTAAGCCGTGTGATACAACTAAGATATTATGATGATCATTGTCCAGAGCTTTAGCCCCAATTTTGTAGAAACTCTGACTCAAACGCTTAGTAAACATTGAGTAATTTTCTGATGGCCATGTGTTAGCGTGAGGTGGACGTAGTTGTGCTTCGTGGTGCGCCATCGCATCGACAAAGGTTGGCATGTCCATTTCATTGATTTCTTCCTCGGCTGCCTCAGCCAGTAACACTTCCCATAAGTCATCGTTCGAACGACCTTCAAATGAACCGAAGCATAGCTCGCGCAGGCCTTTTTCAGTTGTTAATGACCAGTTGACGGTAGCGGTGTTTTCGCTCATGACGTGTTGAGCCGTCTGCATCGCACGTCCACTATCGCTACTGTAGATAGCGTCAAATGATACATCTTTCAAACCAAAGCCAGCATATTCACTAGCACGTTCACCATCTGGCGTAAGCGGTGAATCCGCCCATCCTTGTACACTGTTTGACGTGTTTAACATGGTCATCCCATGACGCATTAAATAAATATTGACTAACTGCTTATCTGCCACAATTGTTCCTCTTTTCTGTCTAAAGTTCTCTTTTGTCCTCACTATCATTATAACTAATAACCGTCGATAAAGAAAATATTGCCAATATAATATATTTAAACTCCTTTTTTGTTAAATACTTATGAATATACAGTCATAAATCATGTTATTTAATGATATAAGTAAAACGATTTACCCTTAATAAAACGTTTACTAATAGAAGAAATTTCAATAAAAATCGTGTGATTTATAGAAAAATATATAGTTTTAAGTTATAATAAACAAACAAAACAAGTGTTTTTTTAATTGTTTATATATTAATATTTATTAAATAGTTAATATTTCACAAATGGATTATTGAATTGTGAGGGTGGATATGGAAGAAGTAATAAAGTTAGAGGATATTCTTAAGGTAGTAAAGAAACGGGCACTTGGCATTGTGAGTGCAAGTTTATTGGGGTTAGGAACCGCAGCTGTTATAAGTTATTTTGTGATGGAAAAACAATATACCTCTGAAGTGCAGATGATTGCCAAGTTACCATCAGCTAATAATGAACAAATGAATAGCAATCTTAATGATGTGAATTTCAACCTACAAATGATTAATACGTATAAAGACATGATGGGATAGGATGTAATCACTGATCAAGTGCAAGGGGATTTAGCTGAAAATTATCAGCTTGATGTTGAAAGATCAGTATTAAAAAGGATGATGCAAGTTGAACAAAATTCGAATTCTCAAATGTTTACCTTAAAAGTAACGTCTGATTATCCTGTTAAATCTCAAACTATCGCTGACGTGCAAGCGATAGTTTTCAAAGAGACCGCATCATAAGTGCTGAATATTGATAAAGTTAGCATTTTGTCAGAAGCAACACTTAATCGACAACCTGTCTCACCAAATACCAAATTAAACTTATTAATAGGTACAATCCTAGGTTTAATGCTTGGCCTTGGTATTAGCTTCATATTAAAACTGTTGGACAAAACAGTTAAGTAGGAAAGCTTCATTAGATGTAATAGGTTTCCCAAATCTAGGGGCAGTCGAGCAATTTCCGAGTGATTTTAATGCGCAAAAATTAATCACCACTCAAAAATCAGTTTCAACTGATCAGGAACCATTAAGATAAGACTCAGTCGCAGACATGATTGTTTCTAAAAAAATGGTAATAAAACGATGAGGTTTTGAGTAGTAAATTTCGTTATTTTGATAAATATTATCATTTAAAGTGCCTGTTTATTAATATATTAATCATTATGCCCAAAAATGCCCATTAAAATCCTTGAGAAACGTTGAAAAGGGAGAATAAAAAAATAAATATGAAAAAAGTGTGAATAAATTTTGTTTTTTATACGAACTAAAGCGAACTGGTAATTTATAGGTTTATCTAGTATCATAGAAACGTATATGTTGTTAATTTATACACGTGTATAAAGTCGATAAATAAAATGGAATATACTTGGAGGATTGAAATGGAAGAAACAATTAGTTTACAAGAAATATTTACTATTTTAAAGAAAAGATTAGGCATGATTCTAACCATCTTCTTTGTAATGGTAGGTATTACAAGTTTCGTGACGTTCTTTGTCATGGATAAACAATACAGTTCATCAGTTCAATTGATTGCTAAATTGCCTACCAATGAAGGGCAAAATAGTAATATCAATGATGTGAACTTTAACTTACAAATGATTAATACGTATAAAGATTTTATTAATTCAAATGTGGTCTTAGAAGATGTGCAGACTGTCCTGGAAGATGAAATTAACTATACAGGTGACATCAGCCAAATTCGTGGTATGTTGTCTGTTGAGCAAAACACTAATTCGCAAATGTTTACGATTAAAGCTACGACTGAAGATCCTAAATTAGCGCAGTTAACAGCTAATACAGTTTCGGAAGTTTTCCAAGAAAAGTCGGTTGATCTATTGTCAATTGACAAAGTTAGCATCATGTCGCAAGCCCCATTGAATACTAATCCAGTCTCACCAAATACAAAATTGAATTTATTAATCGGTAGTGTATTAGGCTTAATGCTTGGGGCAGGTTTAGCCTTCTTATTGGAATTATTAGATAAAACCGTTAAAGATCAACGCTACATTGAAGATATTATAGGAATGCCTGTATTAGGAGTTATTCCAGAAATGACGGATAAGGAATTAAAAGCAAAAGTTCAACTTAATCCAAAAGATAGTATCAATACTGAGATGAAACGCACGCGTCGTGCGAGAGTCTAGGAGGAACAAAAATGAAAAATAAACAAGTGAGTAACGTAACCAAACCGGTTAGCCTGATTACACTTTCTGATAGTTCATCACCAGTGTCAGAACAATACCGTACGATTAGAACGAATATTCAGTTCTCCATTACGGATCGCAACTTAAAAACATTAGTCGTAACCTCATCAGGTCCTGGTGAAGGGAAATCCACTACTTCAGCAAATTTAGCGGTAGTGTTCGCTAAATCAGGGATGAAAGTCTTGTTAGTCGATGCCGATATGCGTAAACCAACTGTTGCAAAAACGTTTAATTTAATGAACCATACAGGTTTAAGTACGTTATTAGCCGAAGGTGGTACGGTTTTATCAAATTATACACAATCGACATTAATGGATAATTTAGATGTGATGACTAGTGGCACAAAACCACCTAATCCCTCAGAGATGCTAGGTTCTCGTCGCATGCAAGAGGCGATGGAGTTAATGAAACAACACTATGATTTAGTTATCTTCGATATGCCACCAATCGTAGCGGTAACGGATGCTCAAATTATGTCATCTGTTGTTGATGGTACAATTCTCGTTGTGCGTGAAGGCGTGTCAAACAAAAAAGCCGTGCAAAAAGCAGCGCAATTATTAGATATGGCTAACGCTAATGTATTAGGCGCTATTTATAATGGAGCAGAACGTTCTAGTGATCAAGGGTATTACTATTACTACGGAACAGATAAATAATAGACTAATTAAATGAGGTGAGAAGATGATTGATTTACATTGTCATATTCTTCCTGGTTTAGATGATGGTGCTCAAAATATGGAGGATTCACTAGCGATGGCGCGCAAAGCGGTTGCTAGTGGTATCACCCACATTTTATGTACGCCCCATCGTAATGGGAAGTATCAAAATAGTAAGGCGGATATTATAGAAGCGGTTATAAACTTGCAGTCCGTCTTAGATGAAGAACACATACCGTTAACGCTCTTTGAAGGACAAGAAGTCCGTATCTCGGGAGACTTGATGCAAGAGTACGAAGCCGGCTTATTACTGGGGACGGACGTTAGTGACCGTTATATGTTGATTGAATTTCCGACGCAAGATGTACCACTATATTCAGAGCGGTTATTCTTTGAGATGCTTACGAAAGGGATAACGCCGGTTATCGTTCATCCAGAACGTAACAGTGTCTTCATTGAAGAGCCTAATAAATTGATTCCGTTCATTGAAATGGGTGTCTTAACCCAAATGACGGCGCCAAGTTATGTTGGAGTGTTCGGAAAGAAAATCCAAAAGGTTTCTGAACAAATGTTAACGCATAACTTAATCCATATGATGGCCAGTGACGCACACAACTTGAAAACACGTGACTTCTATTTAGAAGAAGCGTTTACTAAACTACGTAAAGAATACGGCAAAGCCAAAGCCTATGAGTTCGAACAAGTAGCCAAAGCGTTAATTAACGGGGATGACGTGCAAATACCAGCTTATCAGGAAATAAAGAAAAAAAGGTTTGGATTATTTTAGAAGAGAGAATTGAGGGGAATGCGTATGTCACGCAGTACGAAACGAGTGATTGTTTGGTTGGTAGATACGTTAATGATTCTAGCAGCTAATTTCATCGCTTATGTATTTATGAAACCATTAGTTTCAATTGAGTTAAAGCAATTATTCTTAGGTCTAGCGATTCAATTAGTTATTTATTGGGTGCTGGCGACAGTATTAAATATATTTAACCGTGTGAATCGCCAAACGAATATGCGCGAGTTGATTTTGATTTTTGTATCCTTATTTGTGGCATCAATGGGTGAATTCTTGGGCTTATCGTTATTACCTAGTAGTTATTGTGTACGCTTCGTCACGTTAGGATTTGTACTTAGTGTGCTTTCTATTTTCAGTAGTCGAATTGTATGGCGGTTAATAGTAGAGTATCGTTTATCTAAGCATGGTCATAAAGAAGAAGCACCGAGAACCTTAGTCATTGGTGTCGGTGCGGGTGGCGATATTTTGATGAACGCCTTAGAACAACCATGTAATCGTGGGGACATTAACGTGGTTGGATTTGCGGATGATGATTCAGATAAGAAAGGGACTTACTTCCATGGTAAGAAAGTACTTGGAACTCTAGACGATATCGCTGAGATTGTTGATGAGTACAGTATTGAACAATTAACAGTGGCGATTCCTTCGCTTGAATCGAAAGGCTATCAAAAAATTGTTGATATCTCGCAAGAAAAAGGTGTTAAATTAAATTCAATGCCATCGATTGAAGATATCACTTCAGGTAAAGTAAGTGTGAATAAGTTCCGTGAAGTTGATGTAGTAGACTTATTAGGGCGTGAAGAAGTTAAGTTAGATATGGATGTTATTTCTAAACAATTAACGAGCAAAACCATTTTAATTACCGGAGCGGGTGGTTCAATTGGCTCAGAGATAGCTCGACAAGTGATGAAATTCTCACCAAAACGCCTATTACTATTAGGACATGGTGAAAATTCTATCTATTTAATTGACCGTGAGTTAAAACAATTAAAACAAAATGTAACAGAAATTATTCCAGTGATTGCGGATGTTCAAGACCGCAAGCGCATGTTTGAAATTATGGAACGCTACAAACCAAATCAAGTTTATCATGCAGCAGCGCATAAACATGTCCCACTAATGGAATATAACCCTAAAGAAGCATTGAAGAACAATGTCTATGGGACAAAAAATGTGGCTGAAGCAGCACTTGAAGCGGGTGTAGAATCATTCGTTATGGTCTCAACAGATAAAGCAACCAACCCACCAAATGTAATGGGGGCGACAAAACGTTTAGCAGAGATGATTGTCACTGGGTTAAACAAACATCAAAAAACAAAATTTTCTGCTGTGCGTTTCGGTAATGTGCTAGGTAGTCGCGGAAGTGTGATTCCGGTCTTTAAAGATCAAATCGCTAAAGGTGGACCGTTAACGGTTACTGACTTTAGAATGACGCGTTACTTTATGACTATTCCTGAAGCAAGTCGCTTAGTGTTACAATCAGGTGCCTTAGCTAAAGGTGGCGAAATCTTCATCTTAGATATGGGTGAACCGGTTAAGATTTATGATCTTGCCAAAAATGTCATAAAACTAAGTGGTTATTCAGTTGATGAGATTGGTATTATTGAAACAGGTATCAGACCTGGCGAGAAATTGTATGAAGAATTATTAGTAGATAAAGAACGTGCTGAAGAGCAAGTCTTTGAGAAAATCTTCGTTGGTAACATTAAAGGTTTCAGCTATGACGAAGTATTAGAACGTATTAGTCAATTTTCTGATAATCCAGATGAAATGGCTAAGCAAGTGGTCGCACTTGCGAATGAATCAATTAATTAGAGGAGATAAAATTATGTATAAGAACTTTTTTAAGAGAGGTATTGATTTTGTGTTGTCATTAGTTGGCTTGATTGTATTAGCCATTCCAATCTTAATCATTATGTTACTCATCAAAATTGATTCGCCAGGCCCAATTTTCTTCAAGAAGAAACGTGTTGGTAAGAATAAAGAACATTTTGAGATTCTTAAATTCCGTACTATGAGAATTGACACACCAAAAGAAATGCCAACACATCTATTAGAAAATCCTGATTATTTTATTACTAAAGTCGGCAAATTCTTACGTAAGACTAGTCTAGATGAATTACCACAGTTAATTAATATTTTAACAGGTGAGATGGCGGTCATTGGACCTCGTCCAGCTTTATGGAATCAGTATGATTTAATAGAAGAACGTGATAAGTACGGCGCAAATGATATTCGACCCGGTCTAACTGGTTGGGCACAAATTAATGGTCGTGATGAATTAGAAATCGATGTAAAGGCTCAATTGGATGGTTATTACGTTGAAAATGAAAGTATGTTAATGGACTTGAAATGTTTCTTCGGCACTATTCTTTCGGTATTTAAATCGGAAGGGGTTGTCGAAGGTGGAACAGGTACATTAAAAAATGATGGTGAAACTTCATGAAAAAAATATTAATAACAGGTGAAAATAGCTATATTGGGACATCTTTTCAACAATGGATGTCTCAATTTAGTGATTATACAGTTGATACAATCAGTGTTCGAGGAGAAGGATGGAAGAATAAAGACTTCTCTAAATATGATGTGATTTTTCATGTAGCAGGAATTGCTCATGCTGATGTAGGAAAGGTATCAAAAGAACAACAAGCTAATTATTATAAAGTTAATCGGGATTTGACAGTGGAAGTTGCACGTAAGTACAAACAAGAACGTCAAGGGGAAAAAAGTCAATTTATCTTTATGAGTTCAATCATTGTTTACGGAGATATCTCAAATGTACGTAAGAAGGTTGTAATTACTCCTGAAACAATCCCTAATCCAGCTAACTTCTATGGTGATAGTAAGCTACAAGCCGAGAAAGGTTTAGCAACGTTAGAGAGTGATGATTTTATGATGACAATTGTACGTCCACCAATGATTTATGGTCCGAACAGTAAAGGTAACTATCAGGTCTTAGAAAAATTGGCGGATAAATTGCCAGTATTCCCGAATTATAAAAACGAACGTTCGGTACTACATGTTGAAAAATTATGTGGATTTATCAAATCATATATTGATCAAGAGAGTTCAGGAATTAAGTTCCCTCAAAACGATGAGTATATGAGAACATCATTGATGGTTCAAGAAATTGCAAAGAAAAAAGGAAAGAATATCAAATTATTTAGCTTTTTGAATTGGGGAATTATCCTTCTAAGTTTTATTCCAGGAAAAGTGGGAGAACTTACAAAGAAAGCTTTTGGTAATTTGGTATATATTGTTGAATAACATTAACGAGAAAAGGTGAAAGAGCTTGAAAAAAAAATATTCAGTATTAATGTCTGTATATGCAAAAGAAAATCCGGGATTTTTAACTGAAAGTATAGAAAGTATGCTAAATCAAACAATAAAAACCGATGATTTTGTTATTGTTAAGGATGGTGAATTGACTGCTGAGTTAGATAATATAATTGAAAAATATTATTTTCTGAATCCCAATATTTTTAATATAATTTCTTTGTCAGAAAATTTAGGACTTGGAAAAGCTCTAGATATAGGTATTAATCATTGTAAAAATGAGTTGGTTGCACGCATGGATAGTGATGATATCTCATTGCCGATTAGATGTGAGTTACAATTAAATGAATTTGAAAAGGATCCTGAATTATGCATTGTGGGTACTAACATTAGTGAATTTTATGATAATGTAGATAATATAGTTTCTGAGAGGGTTGTACCATCGAGTAACGAAGAAATAATTAAGTTTATGAGAAGAAGAAGTCCATTTAATCATCCAACTGTTATGATGAAAAAAAGTAAGGTAATACAAGTTGGTGGATATGGAGTGATGAAAAGAAAACAAGATTTAGACTTGTTTTCCAGAATGATAAATAATAATTGTAAAGCCAAGAATATTCCAAATTCTCTATTGTTGTTTAGATCTAATGAAGATAATTTTATTCGTAGGAAAAGTTGGAGTTATTGTTCAAGTTATATTTCAGTACAGTATCAAATTTTAATGAGAAAACATTGTACAATAATTGATTTCTTGTATGTTTTAGTGGGTCAATTATTCATTTATTTAGCACCTATGTGGTTGTTGAAAAAAATATCAAATAAGTTTTTAAGAAAGCTGAAATAGAGGGATGATATGTATAGATTAATATATTTTATTGATAGATCAATTACATTTTTATTTAAAATATTAAATTATCGTTATTTTGGAAAAAAAACAAAGTTATTTGGTATACCCAAACTGATTCATCATAAAAATATTAAATTTGGTAACCATGTTAGAATAAATGAAAATATATATATTAATGCTTCGGGCGGTGTAAATGTAGGAAATAATGTTACCTTATCTAGAGGCGTATCAATTTATTCTACGGGTTATTCGTTAGTAGATTGGGAAAAAAATAAATATAAGAAACTACATATTGATAAAGAAGTAAACATAAAAGATAATGTGTGGGTTGGTGCAAATTCATTAATATTAGCAGGTGTAACTATTGAAGAAGGAATTGTCGTAGCAGCTGGATCGATTGTGAATAAAAGTTTAATGTCACCTAATAGTCTGTACGCAGGGTGTCCAGCAAGAAAAATAAAAGAATTGTAGAGGAGATTATTATTTCGTGAGAATTTTACATATTACTGCTACTCATTTGAATCCTAGTGGTGGAATTCCAGTGGTATTAGAGAACTTAGTTAGTGAGCAAAATAAAATTAGAAATATTGATTCAAGAGTGCTTTCAATAAATTATAGCACAGAAAATTTTGAGAATTCCTTCTTTTATTATTTTGGAAATTTTCAAGAGGATATAGATTTTATATCAGGCTTCCAACCTGATGTAGTGATTTTTCATGGTATATATTTTCTGGTATATAAGAAGTACAGTCAGTTTATTAGAAAGAATGATATAGATTACTTCATTGAACCTCATGGTTCATTGAGTATAGAGGCACAGAAAAAGAGCAGTTTCAAGAAAAAGGTAGTTAATTATACGGTTTTGAAATCGTATTTGGACAATTCAAAAGGAATGATTTTTTTGAATGAGTCTGAACGGAAAAATTCTGTTTTTCAAAGTGAAAATGATTTAATAATTCCCAATGGTATAAAAGATATAGAGGAAAAAGAATTTAGTAATAATGATTTGGTGAATATTGTCTTTCTAGGAAGAATTGATATAAATCATAAGGGGTTAGACTATTTATTTAAAGAATTACAACTGATAGATAAGCCTAATCCAAAATTTAGACTTAGTTTATACGGGAATGCCGATATTAAAGCAAAAAAGAAAATTGAGATGGAAATCAAAAAAATTCGTTATATAAGTGTTAATTATTATGGTAGTGTTTATGGGAAAGATAAAATAAAGGCATATAAAGAATCTGATATATATATATTAACATCTAGATATGAAGGTTTTCCAATGACAATTTTAGAAGCTTTGTCATGTGGTTTGCCTTGTATTGTTACCAAAGGAACTAACTTTTATAATGAAATTATTGATAATAAAATAGGATGGGGAGCTGATTTTGATAATATTGGTGATGTTATTGAGACAGCAGTAGAAGACTATATTCAGAATAAAGAAAAATATAAAAATAACACCCAAAAATATGTGCTTGAAAATTATCAGTGGAAAAATATAGCGGATCATTCGATTCAGCAATTAAACAAGTATTATGGGGATAAATAAATGAAAAAAGTATTGGTGATGATGTCCACATATAACGGTGAAAAATACATACAAGAACAAATAAACAGTATATTACAACAAAATAAAGTTGATATAACATTATTGATTAGAGATGACGGCTCCAAAGATGAAACTATTTCAATAATAAACGAATTTCAAAAAGAGTATGTTAATGTTTTGTTTTTACAAGGAGAAAATTTAGGGCCAGCTAATAGTTTTATTAAACTATTAAATGATGCTTCGGATGATTTTGACTATTATGCTTTTAGCGATCAAGATGACGTATGGAAGTCTGATAAAATAAGTCGTGCAATTTCATTATTAGAAAAAGATATCCCTTCTTTATACTGTTCTTCTGTAACTATAGCAAATGATAAATTAGAACCATTATATACAACAAAAATCACAGAATTTTCAGCAACTGAGCTTATGTTAAGAAACAATGTTCAAGGATGTACTATGGTAATGAATGGTTCTATGAAAAAAAAAATTAATGAATATATTCCAAAATATCTTGAAATGCATGATTCATGGATTTTGAGGGTTGCTACGTTTATAAACGCAAAAATAGTGTTTGATGAATACTCTGGTATATACTATCGTCAACATGAAAATAATGTTATTGGTAAAAAAATTGGAATTATATCAAAAATAAAACAAAAAAGATCTAAAACATTATTTATTTCTTCTAGAACTGCATTAGAATTACTTAATGGATATGAAAAACAAATTGTAAAAGAAAATAGTGAAATATTGTATCTATTTGCTAATTATAGATTCTCTTTTAAAAATAAAGTGAATTTTATTTTTAAAAACATAGGAAAGATCAATGGACTTCAAAGAAAAATATCGTTCCTTATTGAAACTATTTTTAATATGTTGTAGAAAGGAAGTAATATGAATTATACTAAAAAAAATTCGGATTTGTTAATGATAGTATTTTTTCTATTAATAATGGTTAACGAGATAATTATTGGTGATTATGGGAAAATTATTTCAGGTAATAAAGGTCTGTTATTAATTTTAGTGATGACAGTAGTTATGTCATTTAGAAAAAGTAAAGTACGATTAAATAATAATCAGTTCTCTATGCTATTTTTGATATTGTTGTTATTAACTTTGATGTTAATTAGTTCTTTTTATAGTCCTATGTATTCTAAAGAAGCTATTGTAGCTATTGCTATATTCTTAATACCACTGATATGCGAATTCAGAATACAGAATAATTTAAGTAATAATATTGAAGTATTTAATAACATATGTAAACTGTTTCTTATATTTGGTAATATACTATCTATTTACGGATTGACGATTTATAAATTTGGATATGAATCTATTGTGAATGGTTCTTTTGGTCTGTCAATGAATATTGGATCTGTTGTTTTATCACAGAATGTTGTGGGCGGATCAGGATATAGAATTGCATCTTTAACAGCTAATCCGAATACTTTAGCGTGGTTCTTGATGTTAACATCAGTCTTATCCACATATTTGCTAAATGTTAAACAAATTCCTAAGTTTTTAGGTGGGTTTTCAATAGTGATTCAATTTTTATCTTTATTTCTGACACAGTCAAGAGGAGCATTAATAGCTACGGTTTTAATTTTAACAGTATATTATTTTATTTGTAGTAAACATAAAATGAAATTTATATTGTCAATAATTATGTTAGCTTCTTTTATAGGGTTATTGCTGTTGAAAATTGATATTTTTTCATATGATAGAGTCAATGTAGGATTGAATACACGTGGAGATATTTGGAAAGTGTTATTAGAAAGTTTTTCAAATAATCCATTTATTGGTGTGGGTTTCGGTAATACAGAGAATGTGTTGTTAAGTGGCTGGGGGAGAGGTCCTCATAATATATATATAAGCTTATTGACAGAAATTGGAATAATAGGATTATTTGTATTTTTGTTTATTATGTTAACATCAATATACTTATTAGTTGATAAAATAAAAAAATCTAATAAAGTAGAATATATAAGATTTTATACAATTTGTTTTTCAATTATGATAGGAATAGCCTTCCACCAATTTTTTGAAGAACAGTTAATGGGTTATAATTTACTTTCAATGTTCTGGTTCTATTTAGTATTCATATCTATTGATAATATAGGAGGTGAAAATTTATGAAGATTTTATTCGTAAGTCATAATGATGATCGTTTTGGAGCACCAAAGTCAATGTTTGATTTAATTGTAGAATTGAAAAAAAAAGGTATAGAAATTATCGTACTCACTCCAATTGACAATCAAATCAATAGGTTATGTGACCTCAATGGGATAGAAAATTATACAATAAAATATGAAGCTAATGTGTATATAAGTAATCACTCAAAGATGAAGAATTTTATTAAGTACATTAGATATAAGATGATAAATTATATATCAATGAAAAAAATAATGAGAAAAATAGATATTTCATCAATTGATATTATTCATACTAATGTGTCGATTATTGATTTTGGTTATAAACTTTCCAAATGCAATGGAATAAAACATGTTTGGCATTTAAGAGAGTTTGGAACAGAGAATATAAATATGAAAAGGTACAATAAAAATTATATAGATGATTTTAATAGTGAAAATAACCATTGTATTGCTATTTCTGAATCAGTAATGAATTCTTGGATTGATAAAGGAGTATCATTTAAACAAATTAAAAGGATATATAATGGATTAGCAGATTCATATAGTGAAAAAAAGAAAACAACTAAGGCTTTGAAAATTGTTTTTACAGGCTCTTTGTCTAGGCATAAGGGACAAATGGAATTAATTGACGCATTATCAATATTACCAAAAGAAAAAACAGGTAATATAGTTGTAGATATTTATGGTGATGGTGATACAGATTATATAAATGAAATTGAATTAAAAATAAAAGAAAATAAACTAAATAACATTGTTACGCTCAGGGGTTATAAAACTAATATCTTAAATGTAATAAATGATTACCATGTAGGAATTGTTTGCTCTAAAAGTGAAGGATTCGGCAGAGTAACAGTTGAATATATGATGAATAAATTAACAGTTATTGCATCAAATACTGGTGCTAATATGGAATTAATAGAAAATGAAGTTAACGGTTTAATTTATAATTATGGTGATCCAATAGATTTAGCTAATAAATTAGAAACTCTATTGGATCACCATAATATTATTGAAGAATATGGTAGTAAAGCAAGAGAAAAATATAAAAAAAATTATACATTAGACAGATGTTGTCATGAAGTAATAGTATTTTATGATAGAATACTTAGCAAAATCTAAAAATTGGAGGAGAAGATGAAAGGAATTATTTTAGCCGGCGGAAGCGGTACACGCTTGTATCCTTTAACTAAATCAGTTTCAAAACAATTAATGCCAATTTACGATAAGCCAATGATTTATTATCCATTATCAACATTAATGTTGGCAGGAATAAAAGAAGTTTTAGTAATATCTACACCTACAGATACACCTAGATTTGAGGAACTATTAGGCGATGGTAGTGAATTGGGTATTTCTATTAAATACGCGGTTCAAGAAAGTCCTGATGGCTTAGCACAAGCTTTCATCATCGGAGAAGAATTTATCGGTGATGATTCAGTATGTTTGATTTTAGGTGATAATATCTATTATGGTGGCGGTTTATCAAAAATGTTACAGCGTGCTGCTAGTATAGATAAAGGAGCAACTGTATTTGGCTATCATGTTGTTGATCCTGAACGCTTCGGTGTAGTGGAATTCGACAATGATATGAAAGCTGTGTCTCTTGAAGAAAAACCTGAAGAACCAAAATCAAACTATGCAGTTACAGGATTATATTTCTATGATAATCGAGTAGTTGAAATTGCTAAAAATATTGAACCATCACCACGTGGAGAGTTAGAAATCACCGATGTTAACAAGAAATATCTAGAATTAGGCGAATTAAATGTTGAATTAATGGGGCGTGGATTTACTTGGTTAGATACAGGAACGCACGAGTCATTATTAGAAGCGTCAACTTTTATTGAAACAATTGAGAAGCGTCAAAATCTTAAAGTTGCATGTTTAGAAGAAATTGCTTACCGTATGGGTTATATTTCAAAAGAACAGTTAATCGAATTAGCACAACCATTAAAGAAAAATCAATATGGACAGTATATGCTTAGATTAGCTGGAGAGGTGTAACATGGGGAATTTAAAAGTTACAACTACAAATTTAACAGATGTAAAAATCATTGAACCAGCAGTATTTGGTGATCACCGTGGATTCTTTACAGAAAGTTATTCTGAACAAGATTTTATTGAGGCAGGTATTACTCATAATTTTGTTCAGGATAATCATTCATTATCTGTAGAACCAGGTGTCATTCGTGGTCTCCATTTTCAAAAAGGTAAAGACGCGCAAACCAAATTAATTAGAGTTGTCTCTGGAGCAGTATTAGATGTAATTGTTGATATTCGAAAAGGAAGTCCTACTTATGGTAAATGGGAAAGCTATATCTTATCAGAATATAACCATCGTCAATTACTTGTACCAAAGGGCTTTGCTCATGGATTCGTGACGTTGACACCAAATGTTAATTTCTTGTATAAGTGTGATAACTATTACAACGCTGAAGCAGATGCGGGCATAGCTTTTGATGATCAAGAGTTGAATATTGATTGGCCAATTGATTTAACGAAGACAGTGCTATCTGAAAAAGATAAAAATCATCCGACACTGAAAGAATTTGAATCAGAAAATGACTTTGTTTGGGGTGAAATATAATATGAAAAAAATTATCGTAACAGGTGGAGCAGGTTTTATTGGTTCTAACTTTGTACATTATGTTATCAATAACCATCCAGGTGTTCATGTGACAGTCTTGGATAAACTAACTTACGCGGGTAATGCGGATAATTTAAAAGGATTACCTAATAATCGTTATGAATTAGTCGTAGGAGACATTTCAGATGCTGAGTTAGTAAATAAATTAGTTAGCGATACTGATGCAGTCGTTCACTACGCTGCAGAATCTCATAACGATAACTCTTTGGAAGACCCGTTTCCGTTTGTTCAAACAAATATTTTAGGAACCTATACGCTATTAGAGGCTTGTCGTAAATATGGTGTGCGTTATCATCATGTATCGACTGATGAAGTCTATGGAGATTTACCACTAAGAGAAGATTTACCAGGGAATGGTGAAGGAGAAGGCGAGAAGTTTACAGCTGAAACACCGTATAATCCATCAAGTCCTTATTCTTCGACTAAAGCGGGTTCTGATTTATTAGTAAAAGCGTGGGTGCGTTCATTTGGTTTACAAGCAACGATTTCTAATTGCTCTAATAACTATGGACCATATCAACATATCGAGAAATTCATTCCACGACAAATCACTAATGTATTAAGTGGTATTCGTCCAAAACTTTATGGTGAAGGTAAAAATGTTCGTGACTGGATTCATACGAATGACCATTCTTCAGCTGTTTGGGCTATTCTTACAAAAGGTCGTATCGGTGAAACATATTTAATCGGTGCTGACGGGGAAGAAGATAACAAAACAGTGATTGAATTAATTCTTGAATTAATGTGTCAACCTAAATATGCTTACGATCATGTAACCGATAGAGCGGGACATGACTTACGTTATGCTATTGATTCAACTAAGTTACGTGAAGAATTAGGTTGGAAACCAGAATTTACTGATTTCAAATCAGGATTAGCAGATACAATTAAATGGTATCAAGAAAACGAAGACTGGTGGAAAGCTGAAAAAGCACAAGTCGAAGCATTTTACGCTAATAAAGGTCAATAAAAGCAGAAGATTCTTCTGCTTTTTTTAGAAAGGAATTCAAGATGATATTAATTACTGGAGCAAATGGTCAATTAGGAACAGAAGTAACAAAGTTATTAGAAGAAACAGGCTTAGATTATGTTGCGACTGATTCTAAAGATTTAGATATTACTGATAAAGAAGTAACTTTATCAAGAATCGAAGAAATTCAACCGAAAGTAATCTTCCATTGTGCAGCCTATACAGCTGTTGATATGGCAGAAGACGAAGGAAGAGAGCTAAATCAATTAGTGAATGTCGTTGGAACTAGAAACGTTGCAGAAGCAGCCCAAAAAGTTGGCGCTAAATTAGTTTATATTAGTACAGATTATGTTTTTGATGGGACAAAAAAAGACGGTGAATATACTGTTGAAGATGTAACTAACCCTAAAAATGAGTATGGTCGCGCAAAATTAGAAGGCGAATTAGCTGTTAAAGAATTACTAGATGACTATTATATTATCCGTACTTCATGGGTCTTCGGTCAATATGGTAAGAATTTTGTTTTTACGATGCAAAATTTAGCCACTAAGTTCGAACAATTAACAGTTGTAGCAGACCAATTTGGGCGTCCAACTTGGACAAGAAGTTTAGCAGAATTCATGCTATATGCAAGCGAGCAAGCAATTCCGTTTGGAACGTATCATTTTTCAAATGATGATAGCTGTTCATGGTATGAATTTGCTAGTGAAATTTTGAAAGATGAAGAAGTTGAAGTAAAACCTGTTACATCAGAAGAATATCCTCAGAAAGCATATCGTCCTAAGTACTCGATTATGGACTTATCTAAAGTAAAAGGAACAGGATTTAATATTATTAATTGGCAAGAAGCCTTAGAAAAATTTAAAGGAAGTGCTCAGCAATGAAAATTTTAGTAACCGGAGCAGCTGGGTTTATAGGTTCTAATATTAGCAAAAAAATTTTGGAAGAAACTAATTTCAAAGTAGTAGGTATTGATAATATAAATGACTATTATGATGTTGAGTTAAAGAAAGACAGACTAAGTCAAATAGAAAAAAATGATAATTTTATTTTTAAGAAAATAGATTTGGCGGATAAGTTATCTATAGATAGTTTATTCTTGGAAGAAAAAATTGATGTTGTAATCAATTTGGCAGCTCAAGCTGGGGTTCGTTATTCTATTCAAAATCCCCAAGCTTATGTTGATTCTAATTTAACAGGCTTCATGAATATTTTAGAAGCTTGTCGTAATAATCCCGTTAAACACTTGATTTACGCGTCTTCAAGTTCGGTTTATGGTGGGAATACTAAGATTCCTTTCTCAACAGAGGATAATGTAGATCATCCTGTTAGTTTATATGCTGCAACTAAGAAATCAAATGAATTATTAGCACATTCTTATAGTCATTTATATGGTATTCCAACGACTGGTTTACGTTTCTTCACAGTATACGGTCCACATGGTCGACCTGATATGGCATATTACTCATTTACTAAAGATATTATTGAAGGTAATCCAATTAAGGTCTTTAATAATGGTGAAATGGAACGTGACTTTACTTATATTGATGATATAGTTGAAGGGATTTATCGTTTAATAGATTTACCACCTCAGTCGAATAGTGACTGGAGTGAGGAAGACGGTATTAGTTCAAGCTTTGCACCGTATAAAATCTATAATATTGGAAATAATAATCCTGTTTCGCTAATGGAATTCATTAATACGATTGAGAAACATGTCGGTAAAGAAGCTAATAAAGTCTTTATGGAAATGCAAGCTGGAGATGTTAAGCGTACTTATGCAGATGTATCAGATTTAGAAAAAGCTGTTGGATTTAAGCCATCTACATCATTGGATGAAGGAATTAGAAAATTTGTAGAATGGTATAAAAAATATTACGAGGTGTCATTATGAAAATTTCAGTTTTTGGTTTAGGTTATGTAGGATTAGCTAATGCTTTATTGTTAGGACAAAATGAAGAAGTTGTTGCTTATGACATAGTTAATGAAAAAGTTGACATGTTAAACAATAAAGTTTCACCACTAGAAGATAAAGAAGTCATTGATTTTCTAGAGAATAAAGAATTATCAGTTGAATTTACAACTGATTTTGAGAAAGCCATCAAACATGGTGAATTCAATATTATTGCGACTCCAACAGATTATGATGAGAAGAAAAATTATTTCAACACATCAACCGTTGAAGATGTTATTGAGAAAGGGCTAGCAATCAATCCTGAGGCAGTCTTTGTTATAAAATCAACTATTCCAGTAGGATATACGAAAGAGTTAAAAGAGAAATATGGAACGGACAATATTATTTTCTCACCAGAGTTTTTACGTGAAGGTAAAGCTTTGTATGATAATTTATATCCTTCAAGAATTGTGGTGGGAGAGCAATCAGAACGTGCACAACAATTCGCAAACTTATTATTAGAGAATTCAGTTGAGAAGAATGCTGCTGTTTTATTAACTGATTCAACAGAAGCAGAAGCGATTAAGTTATTTGCGAATACGTATTTGGCGTTACGTGTTTCTTTCTTTAACGAGTTAGATACGTATGCTGAAGTTAGAGGATTAGATTCTAAGCAAATTATCGAAGGAATCGGCTTAGATCCACGTATTGGTTCACATTATAACAATCCATCTTTTGGTTATGGTGGTTACTGCTTACCAAAAGACACGAAACAATTATTAGCGAACTATGAAGATGTGCCAAACAATATTATTGAAGCAATCGTTAAATCAAATACTACTCGTAAAGATTTTATTGCTGAACAAATTTTAGAGAAAAATCCTAGAGTGGTAGGAATTTATCGCTTAACAATGAAAGCCGGTTCGGATAACTTCAGATATTCTTCAATTCAAGGCATTATGAAGCGTTTGAAAGCTAAGGGCATAGAAGTTGTGGTTTACGAACCAACGCTTAAAGAAGATAACTTCTTTAAATCTAGAGTTATTAGTGATTTTGAAGAGTTTAAACAAATTACGGATATAATTGTTTCCAATCGAATGGAAGAAAAATTGAAAGCTGTTTCTGATAAGGTTTATACAAGAGATGTTTTTAGGAGAGATTAGTAATGATGTCTACCTTTAAAAATTTTTTTTATCAATCTATATTTCAACTTACTAAGATTCTGCTTCCTATAATTACTGTTCCTATAGTTTCGAATGCGTTAGGTCCTAATGGCTTAGGAACCTATAATTATACTAATTCGATAGCGCAATATTTTGTATTGATTGCAGGATTAGGTGTGGGGTTATATGGGAATAGAGAAATAGCTGTTAACCGTGATAATCGCAAAAATTTATCTAAATCGTTTTGGGAATTATTTATTATGAGTTTTATTGCCTCAATCATTGCTTTATTATTCTACTTTATAATAATTCCTTCAGATCATAATAGAGTATATTTCATTATTCAATCAATGATTATTTTAGCGGCTATGTTTGATATTTCATGGTTTTTCATGGGAGTTGAAGATTTTAGATTGGTAAGTTTAAGCAGTATAATATCTCAAGTTATTTCTTTTGGGTTAATTGTTCTATTCGTAAGAGATAGTAGTGATTTAGGTCTTTATATTTTTATTCAAGGACTTAATTTGTTAGTTAGTCAATTGTTTATGTGGTTATTCGTATTAAAAAAAATTAACTTTGTCTCTTTTAAAGAACTTAATATACTTAAACACTTGAAACCGTCATTTACGTATTTTATTCCCAAAGTGGCTATATTACTATATACAAATTTAAATAAAACAATTCTTGGATTTATGGATTCGGAGACTGCAGTAGGGTATTATGCTAATACATTAATTTTAAATAGTGTTATTATTACATTACTTTCGACTATTGATACGGTTCTATTGCCTAAATTTAGTAATTTAGCATCAAAAGGTGATAAGAATTATTTAGTAGATACCATGAAAACATCTATAAATATTCAATTATTTTTTTCAATACCTGCTATGTTTGGGATAATAATGATAAGTTCTAGTTTAGTACCAATATTCTTTGGTGGGAAATTTTTGTTTATCAAGAAAACAATTCCTTTAGTAGCACCGTTAGTTGTAATTATTCCTTTGGGGACATCAATCAGTCGTCAGTATTTAATTCCATTAAATAAAATTAAGGAATACAATAAGACAGTAATATGGGGAGCTATCGTAAGTATTATAACCAATGTGTTATTAATTCCAAAAATAGGAATATATGGAGCAATAGTAGGTACACTACTTGCTGAGTTTTTTGTTACCTTTATTAGAGTATATGATTTCTTGAAGATAACAAATTTTAGATTTGATTTAGCTTTTATATTGAAGTCGGTAATGAGTAGTATGTGTATGTTTATACTAGGTAAAGCGCTCACCCATAGCATGGCTGATTCTTCTATGGTCCTAATTATTCAAGTTTTAATAGGGATAATATCATATTTATTATTGATGACGCTTTTGAAAGCTAATATATTGTTAAAGTTTTTAAGAAATAAAATATAAATTCTAATAATTAGAATCAAATAGAGTTTGAAATATTGAAAAAAATCTTTATTTATAAATTTATTATGGATATTAACTTTAGAATTTACTTATTTCTTAACTATAAAGGAGATAGTATGAAAGTAAGAAAAGCAATAATCCCAGCTGCTGGTCTGGGTACACGTTTTTTACCAGCAACTAAAGCAGTACCAAAAGAAATGTTACCAATCGTTGATAAACCTACGATTCATCATATCGTGAAAGAAGCGATTGATTCTGGTATTGAAGAAATTATGATTGTCACAGGCAAGAATAAAAGAGAAATTGAAGATTATTTCGATTCTCATATGGAATTAGAACATAATTTAAAAGAAAAAAATAAGTTATCATTACTAGAAGAAGTTAACGAATCTACTAATGTTAGAGTTCACTTCATTCGTCAAAGTTATCCGTTAGGTTTAGGTCATGCAGTTTTGCAGGCTAAAGCTTTTGTTGGTAATGAACCATTTGTGGTGATGCTTGGTGATGACATTATGGTGGATCAAATCCCGTTGACGAAACAACTAATGAATCGCTATGAGGAATCTAAATCTTCTGTTTTAGCAGTAATGCCAGTGGCTAATGAAGATACTGATAAATATGGCATTGTTGATCCTAATGAAATAGTTAATGAAGGTCTAATGGGGGTTAATCGATTTGTTGAGAAACCAAAACCAGAAGAAGCTCCTAGTAATTACGCGATTATTGGTCGCTATTTATTGAAGCCAGAGATTTTTGATTTATTAGAGAATCAAGCGCCAGGGGCAGGGAATGAAATTCAATTAACTGATGCTATTGATGAGTTAAATAAGACTCAACGAGTTTTTGCACATGTTTTTAACGGTTCTAGATATGACGTAGGTGATAAACTGGGAATGGCCATCACTAATATTGAATTTGGTCTTGAACATCCTGAAATTGGTGAAGGATTAAAAGAATATATCATTCAAATGGGTGAAATGTTGAAGAGCTAAAAGGCATTTGCCTTTTAGCTTTTTTAAATAAAGTGATAAATTATCTAATGTTTATTGAAACATTTAAAGCTTTGATGTAAAGTTAAGACAAATGAATTTTAGGAGTTGATACCATGTCTCGTTCTAGTAGACACAATCAACCGACTAAGAAGGCGAAGAAGTCCTCTTCATTCGGTAAGAAGTTATTAAAGACGATTTTAGCGATTTTATTATTATTAATTTTAGCACTTGGGGGAATGGCGGCGAAAGTTTATTTTGATGCGAAGAATACTGCTTCAGATATTCATAAGCCAATTGACCGTGATGTGTCAGAGCTGCGCGATAAGCCAGCCCAAACGAAGAAGGGTGATCCTATCTCTATCTTATTATTAGGGATTGATACGGGTGATTTAGGGCGTGTTGAACAAGGGCGTTCTGATACGATGATGATTGCGACACTTAACCCAAACACGAAGAAATCTACCTTAGTAAGCATTCCGCGTGATACTTATACAGAGATTATCGGACATGACACAGTGGATAAGTTGAACCATGCGTATGCTTTTGGTGGTCCTGAGATGTCAATGTTGTCAGTTGAGAATTTACTACAAATTCCTGTCGATCACTATGTAGCGGTTGATATGGGTGGTTTGAAAGAAGTTGTGGATATTGTTGGTGGGATTGATGTGGATAATGATATCGAATTTACACAAGATAACTATTCGTTCCCAATTGGTGTGAATCACATGAATGGTGAGCAAACATTATCATATATCCGTATGCGTTACGATGACCCTGAAGGTGACTACGGTCGTCAAAAACGTCAACGTAAGGTAGTATCTGCCATTCTTAACCAAGCATTAAGCTTGAATACGTTAACGAACTATAATGATATCTTGAAGTTATTACAAAACAGCGTCTCAACAGACTTAACATGGGACCAATTATTGGATGTTCAATCTAAATATACGAAAGCTTTCGGTACAACGCAGTCAGATCAGTTACAAGGAACTGGCGACATGATTGGTGGCGTCTCTTACCAAATTATCTCTGATGACGAGTTAGCGCGTGTACGTGGTATCTTGAAAGAACAATTAGAGATGGAGTAATTTAATAGAGATAGATAGACAAGCCTGGTGACGGGCTTGTTTTTTTGATACGGTATTGTTTGTTGAGTGGTGATGTGTGGGAGACTGCCATTGTTGTGTAAGAGTATCTGGCTTATTAATTGCTTCTTTTGATTTTATATGTTACCTCTAGTATGAGGTGATAATATGAAACCTAAATATTTTATGGGCTTGTTAGTGTTGATGGTGGCGATTGTTGGGTTAGTGTTATTGAATAAGGAATTGAATCAGAAGAAGATACTTGAGATGCCAGTGACGGTGCAAACAGTTGAGGAACAGTCACTCTTAGTTGTCGATGAACAGCAGCAAGTCTACCGCGTGCCGACGGAAAATCGAGTGTCGGGGACTTATCGTGAAGGTGATAAGCTAGTCATTTATTACGAAGGCGAGGTACTAGAAACACATCCGGCACAGTTTAGTCACGTTATTTCGATTAAGCAGCAACGTTAAATTTAGGGAATGACAGGTGAGTAGATAACGAAAAAAGGGGCTGACACGAGGTCAGTCCCTTTTTAGTGATAGGCTAAATTAACTTAGTTTAGCTAAATTTCCCCCAATAACTTATTCGTTTGCCGTTCTTACTTTGTCCGCTTGCGAGATAGCCGTAACCATTGGTGCGTGGTTGGCAGGTTTTTATAGTGTAAAGTTTGATATTAATGTATGGGAAAGGAGGATTAAATTTATTGGTAAACCTACATATTTTATTTTAGTTGATTGGAAAGAAGAAATGGAGTTGATTAGTCGTTAAGGTGAAATTATCAAATTTAATAAGCTTTTTATGATTTTAACAGGTACTCAACTATTATTGATAATACATATTCACTATAATATCTTGGTCGTTATTACCAAACCCTTTTCCAAAAATAGTAAAGCCCCCCTTGTTGATGGCATCTTCATCTATTTGGAACCTTAACTTAATATAGGGCTGATCGTGTAAGTTTAAATCGTGAATATTAACAGATGAGAAAAATTTGCCATCGATACCAGTGTCTTTTTTGTTAATTCGTAAGTGTTTTAAAAGGCCATATTGACTATACTCATCTTTCCACCAACTTGGTGTCAAGGTGCCCCTAACGTCTGAAAAATTACCAGGAACGGTGTAAACAGCGACTTTTTTATCATTAATATAAATTGAAATATCACTTGGCCAATTATTGTTAGAGATAGGGAACTCGGATGCTATTTCAAAACTAAGTTCTAATAGTTCTAGCTCCTCATTTTTTTTTAAGAAATTAGGAATCTTGTACTCTATAAATCCATCACTAAACCAAATAATCGATGCATCTACCCTTTGAGGGTCTAAAAAGAACACCGGTTCATCGGTTTTTCCGATAACATTTTGGATCGTGGCTAGGCCGCAAGAAGGTTCAACAGAAAAGTTAGTAAAATGACCTATTTTAACCTCAGTAGTATGTAAATTATACTCTTTATAAATTTTTTGTGGAAAGAGAATGTTTATAGTATCAACTTTTAAGGATACCATTTTTTTGTTTCTATGTTCTTTTAACCCTCGTTCAGAGGTTAGAATGTTAGCGTCTTCCATTTTCTGAATGTGTCTAGTAGTGATAGAGTTGCTTAAATTTAGATGCTCGGCAATTTCGCCCACACTTTTTTTTTCAGATCCAATGAATCTTAGAATTTCTAGTCTGGTTGCATTCGCTAGAGATTCAAACACAGGTAAAGAATCGTTGGTTATATTTAATTCGATGGTAATCACTCCCTAATGTTAATAATAGTTTCATTATATAGTTTTAATTATACTCGAAACTTTTTTAACTTAAAAGTAAAAAATAAATAGTAAAAAAAATGTTTTTTAAATCATTTTAACTATAGTGTTGTTTTTGGTTTTAGGAGTTAACGTTTGATTGACAACGCTTTCAAATGGTGTTATTTTTGTTTTGTAGACAACGATATTAATAATCGTTAATTAATGAAATTAACTAATAAGTAAAATGGAGGGAATGTTATGAAAGTAAGCAAATTAGTCAAGTTAGGTTTGTTAGCAGGTGCGTCTATGACGTTTTTATCTGCTTGTGGAAATTCAGGTGGGAGTTCAGAAAGTAACAGTAAAGAAATTGTCTTTTGGAATCCTTTTACGGGAGCAGACAGTGCTAATATCAAAAATATGATTGATGATTATAATAAAACTAATCCTGAATTTAAAGTTAAAAACGTTTCTATGAAGGAAGGCGATATGTACTCAAAGATTCCTACTGTTGTTAATTCAGGGAAAAATATTCCTGACCTAAACATCGTTCATGCAGAAAGAATCAAGCAATATAAAGACAATAATATGTTAACTTCTTTCGAAGGATTATTAGAAGATTATAGTGAAATAAAAGCTGAAAATTACGTTCCGGAGGCATGGAATCTAGGTGAATTAGATGGTGAAAGATATAGTTTACCACTAGATATTCATAACTGGGGAACGTATTACAACAAAGAATTATTAGCAAAATATGCTCCCAATGCTTTAGATGATAACATTTTGACATTTGATGAAATAGTCGAGGCAGGAAAGCTTGCAAGTAAGGACGACATCAGAGGGATTGCTTTAACATGGGTAAAACCAAATTACATGGCTACTCTTGGACAAGAAGGAGGCCAACTTTCAGAAAATGGCATCGATCCAACTTTAGACACTGAAGAATCTAAAGCTGCTATTGGAAAATGGAATGAACTGTATGAAGAAGGTGTCTCTACTAAGGACGGAGAAGATCCTAACCAATTATTTCTATCAGGTAAGTTACTGTTTTTACCAGAAGGTATTTGGCTACAAAACATTATTAATGGAGCTGAGTTCGATTGGGGACTTACAAATGCACCACAATTATCTGATGATATGAGTCAAGTAATTAACTGGTCATCTTCTCATCAATTTGTGATGTTTAACAATGAAGATCGATCAGACGAGAAAACAAAAGGTATTTTAGACTTTATCGATTGGGTTAGAACAAATTCTCTAGAATGGGCTAAAGCGGGGCAAAATCCTGCAACCTTGGATATATTAAACAATGAAGAATATCAAAAAATGCCACAATCATTCTTCATTAATTCAGAAGAAGAGCAGAATACATTGAAAATTTTTGATTATAAATATAATGGCTACGTTTCAGAGTATTTAGAATCACATGGCTTTGATGCGCTATTTAGTAAAGTATCAATTGAAGATTTCACATCAGGCTTACAAAAAGAAGTATCTGATAAGATTTCTAAAGATAATACAAATAAATAATAATTTACAACTTATTACAGGAGTTAGTTTAATTTCTAACTCCTGTAATATTTAGAAAGGTGTACTAAAATATGGGAACAACGATGACATTAGATAAGAAAAAATCCAAAAAGATTACTCCTTGGTTATTCTTAGCGCCTCATTTAATTATATTTGCTATTTTCTTTTTTATACCTGTTATTTTTGGTATATATATTTCATTTACTAATTGGGATTTGTTTAACACCCCAACATTCATTGGATTAGATAATTACAAAGAACTTTTTTTTAACTCTGATTCAACATTCTATGAGCAGTTGAGAATTGGTTTGAAGAATACGTTTAAATTCGTTATTTTTTCTGTTCCTTTTTGTATTGCAGTCCCGTTGTTGTTGGCAAGTGCGTTAAATACCAAACCTAAGTTAGCGAAGATTTTTCAATCGATATTCTATATGCCATCACTATTTGCTATTTCAGCGGTGGTTATTATTTGGAAATTGATATTTAATGTTAACTATGGTCCTGTTAACAATATTCTTAATACAGATACTCCCTGGACAGGCACACAACCTTACGCCTGGATTGCCTTAGTAGTTGTGACGGTCTGGTGGACGATTGGCGGAAATATGATTATTTATCAGTCGGCTCTTAGTGGTATTTCAAAGGACTTTTATGAAGCTGCTGATATCGATGGAGCAACAGCTGTTCAAAAATTTTTTAAAATCACACTTCCTGCTATTAAAGGACAAATTCTATATACCGTAGTCATGACGACTATTGCTCAATTTAATATTTATGGTCAACCATTAATGTTAACGGAAGGTGGTCCAAATAATTCAACAAGAGTGTTATTAATGTATATTCAACAAAATGCTTTTGGTTCAGGGCAGTCAATCGCCGGAATAGCATCGGCTATGGCAGTGGTTCTCGGGATTTGCATTATGTGTGTATCAGCAATTCAATTTAAATTTTTAAAAGTAGAAGATTAGGTGGGTATATATGATGAAAAAAATATCATTATCACAGATCATATCGTTTTTATTTTTGATAGTAATGGCTCTTATTTGGCTCGTGCCATTAATTTATGGTGTGCTAACATCATTTAAATCGGAAATGGAATTAATGACTGCTGGGTTTAAAATACTACCAATTGAGTGGGTATTGACTAATTATCAAGAATTATTGGTTAATAACACGAGCACACCATTAGTTAAATGGTTTTTCAATTCATTATTTATTTCAGTTAGCCATACGCTATTAGTACTAGTGGTTGTTTCATTATCAGCATTTGCTTATAGTCGCTTGGAATTTAAAGGGAAAAAGAAATTATTTTCTTTTCTACTAGCGACGATGATGTTTCCTAGTGTAGTAAATTTGATTCCTTTATATAAGATTGTTGATATATTGGGATGGGTTAACACGCCTTTAGCGATGATTATACCTGGAGCAGCAGGAGTATTTAATATCTTTTTAGTTAAACAATTTATGGATAACATTCCTAAAGATTTTGATGAAGCTGCACAAATTGATGGAGCGAATGATTTAACAATCTTTTTCAAAATTATATTACCTTTAATTAAGCCAGTCCTGTTAGTTGTAGCTTTGTTTGCTTTTACTAGTTCATGGAATGATTTCTTATGGCCGTCTATTGTGTTTAATGACATTGAAAAGATGCCAATAACATCTGGTTTACAGCTGTTACAAGGGATGTATCAATCGCAGCCTACCTTATTAATGGCAGGTGCTTTAATTGCAATTATCCCAACGTTTATATTGTATTTATTTGCTCAAAAATATTTTTTACAGTCAATGTCATTATCAGCTGGTGTGAAAGGTTAGAGTAGATATGGATAGAAAAAAAGAACGATTGTTAATAATGTTAATGGGAATTTGGCAAATAGCTGATGGTGTTTATACTATTGTTTACTATGGTTTTTTTAAAACAAGTATGATATTGAAAGAAATAAATGCAGATTCGTCAACAAGTTTGATAAATAGCGAGTTTATATTTATTTGTTCTTTTGGTACACTGTTGGTTATTTTGGGACTAGTCAATATTTTAATGAGTAAAAAGTACATTCATGACGAAACAACTTCAAAAAAAGTTGGGTTCTACTTATGTGCTCAATCATTATTCTCATATTTTATTTTAGATATTATTAGTTTAATTCTTGGTATGAGTGCAGGAGTTATTTATTTGGCTAAAAATAAAAGTATAAAATTAAAAAAAGTACAGGGGAGTTAGGTTATGTATAGAAACGAGTATCCACGTCCGCAATTTGCTAGGAATCAATGGGGAAATTTAAATGGAGTTTGGCAGTATACTTTCGATGACGAAAATAAAGGTTTTCAAGAAAAGTGGTATAAAAACAAAGAGAATTTTAATGATACAATCAATGTTCCTTTTGTTTATCAGTCACAGCTGAGTGGGGTAGAAGATAAATCAGTTCATGAGATTATCTGGTACTATAGACAATTTGAATATAATAAGCAAGAAGACACTTTGTGTATGTTGCATTTTGGTGCAGTTGATTATCATACAACAGTTTATGTTAACGGTGAGTTGGTAGGTGAACATGAAGGGGGACATACAAGTTTCTCATTTGATATTACACACTATGTTAATGAAGGGGAGAATTCGTTAGCTATTAGAGTATATGATCCGATAGAAGATGAATTGATTCCTAGAGGGAAACAATTTTGGGAATCAGAATCTCGAGGCATTTGGTATACAAATTCATTAGGGATTTGGCAAACAGTTTGGTTAGAAAATGTTCCTAAAAAGAATCTTTCAAAAGTATCCTTTACTCCGAATGTTGATAAAGGAACAATAACAATGGACTTCAAAGTGTCTGAAGCAACAATTGAAGCTACCCTTAATTATAAGATTTATTTAGAAGGAAAGTTACTAATTAATGATCGTGTTGAAATTTATGATACTTCATTTTCAAGAGAAGTAGATTTACTTAATAACAAAATTTTTAGAAGTAATTTTCATGAAGCGGGTTGGTTATGGACACCAGAAAATCCAGTATTATTTGATGTTGAATTTGTTTTAGAAGACAAAAATATAGTATTAGATGAAGTATCTAGTTATTTTGGTATGAGAAAGATTCATACTGAAAAGGGCATGACTTTTTTAAATAATCGTCCTTACTATCAAAAGTTGATATTAGATCAGGGTTATTGGCCAGAAGGGTTACTAACAGCACCTACAGATGATGACTATGTGAAAGATATCGAGTTATCTAAGCAAATGGGATTTAATGGTTGTCGTAAACATCAAAAAGTTGAGGACCCTAGATTTTTATATTGGGCTGATAAACTTGGTTATTTAGTCTGGGGAGAGTGTGCATCTGCTCCTTCATATTCAAATGAAGCGGTCAATAGATTGACTTGTGAGTGGATGGAAATCATTGAGCGTGATTATAATCATCCTTCTATAGTTACTTGGGTACCTTTAAATGAAAGTTGGGGAGTTCCAAATATTCATGGGGATAAACAACAACAAAGTTTTTCTAAATCAATGTATTACTTCTTACACTCAATAGATACAACGCGTCTAGTAATTTCAAATGATGGATGGGAAATGACAGAAACAGACATATGCGCCATTCATAACTATGCTCATGGACAAAAAAATGAAATAAAGAAATACCACCATTTCAAAGAAACACTACGTACAGTGGAGAACTTGATAAATATACCGCCAGTAAAATGGGATATCTTTGCTAGTGGGTCCGATTACAAAGGGCAGCCTATTTTGTTAACTGAATTCGGTGGGATTGGATATAAAATTGGAGAACAGAGTGGTTGGGGTTATACTTCAGTAGAAAATGAAGAACAATTCATTGAAGATTATTCTAGAATTATGGATGCTATTTATTCATCGACTGCTCTTTGGGGATATTGCTATACGCAATTGACAGATGTCGAGCAAGAAATTAATGGGTTGCTTACGTATGATAGAAAGCCAAAAGTTAGTTTAGAAAAAATTAAAGAAATTAATGACCAATATTATCCTGAGAGAATATATATAAAATTATAAGAAAGTATTTAGTTTTTTTACTAAGTTTACAAATAAGAGGGGGGACAATTTTGTCCCCCCTCTTATTTATGTTTAGCTAAATTTCCCCCAATAACTTATTCGTTTGCCGTTCTTACTTTGTCCGCTTGCGAGATAGCCGTAACCATTGGTGCGTGGTTGGCGCAGCCAGACGTAGCCGCTCGTTTCGATTAAGAAGGCGTCGTACTGAATGCTTTGTCCGGGTTGTAAGGTAGCGATAATGTCAGCGTTTGTGTTGGCACTCGTGCGTAAGTGAATCGCTTCGTTCAAGCTGAAAGTGCCATGTTCGTTCTGCCACTTACTGGTAGTCAGTTGTTGATTGAAGAGGGCGATTTCTGCTTGACGGCGGTTGACAAGTCCTTGAAGTTTGATTTGTCCGGCGTAGACGTAGCGTGCCATCTGCTTAGTTGTCTCTGCCCAGTCTTGGCGATTTATTGCTTGAAGTAATAGGGGATCGTTAATGATATTCGGTCCTAGATTGAAGCAGAAACTTGCTAAAGCATCGAATTGCGACTGGGTGAGTGCGACCTTGACGACTTGTTTCAAGACACGTGTGTGCGTCTCGATATCGGCTTGCAGTAGTTGTTCGGATTGTTTGGCGGTAATCGTTAGTCCCGCTGTGATGGCTTGCCCGTTGACGGGACCCGTGTGGCCGACGCCAATCGTCCAGACACCCGCTGGATCACGGTATGCTTGGAGGCGTTCACCCTCCCAGCGCTTAATGAATTGGTAACCTTCACTTGATAATTGATAGTTAGTCATGCTCGTTTTCCTCCTCGTTATTAAGTAAATGTTGAATCGTTTCTTTGAGTTTAGTGGGGACTAAAATATGAATTTGTGTGGCTTGTTCTAATGTCTGCAACGCTTCGTTTGCAATATAGAAACAGATAGTCGCGTTGCGTAGTATGTCGTTTTTATCTAAGAGATAATCAACTCCGTGTGCGAGCGAAATCATGATGAAAATCGTGATTTTTTGCAGTAGCACTTTTTTTGCTATAAGTGGTGACAGGCTGCTTTTTTCAAAACAGATGACGAGTCTGGTCAAGAGATTTTGAATCATGATACCTGACAACAAGAAGAGATAGTCGAGGGAGTGTCCAAAGATGAGATGTACAAATTTTTGGATGCATATTAGCATAGCGGTTCACTCCTTTTGGGTAGAAGAAAAGCGCTGCGATGATCTCACAGCGCTAGTCGGTGACTTAGAGAATGTCTGTCACAATTGTTTCAATATAATTGGCGCTTTCTGGTGTTTCATACTGCAAGACGCCGTTGGCACTAATGAGCTTCAATTGAGAAATACTGTCCATCGCAGCTTGTACTTGGTCGGCGCTTAGCTCTTGATGGCAGTTAGTATAGGTAAAGGTTGTTTTCTTGTCGTTGGCGCTAATGAAGTTCATACGTAATTTTTTCATGATAATCTTCCTTTCTATTGATGAAATTAAGTGGTGAATAGTTGGTGGTGGAACGACATGATAATTATAGGACGCGACTCTTATTGACGATGACACTTGAGTTGTATGATTGTTCCTCAGGTGATAACGTGCCAAGTGTTTGTCCTAAGCCTTTTACCGCTTCTTCTTCAGGTTCTTGAACTACGTTTCGTAAGGAAACTTTCTTCGGAGAGGTTTCCCCTTCAACATCAAAATATACTTCTAAACTTGTGCTTTCCCATTGTTTCATCTTACAACATCCTTTCGTGATTGATTTTTGTTAAGCGACGTCTGCTTACATTTATAAGAACGTTTGACGAATGAAAAGTGTCAAGTTGATTGCCAATTAATTAAATAGTGCTGTAATTGCTTGCGCCAGGTGTAGAGTGTTTGGCGAGAAACGCCTAGACAACGTGCAAGTTCACTGACTGTGAGTTGGTAATCAACGGTTGCGATTAAATAGGTTTGTAAGTGACTGGGCAATGTTGGCCATTCGACATGGAGCAGTTCTTTGACAGATGAGATATAGGGATTGGTTGGTAGACAACTAACTTCTTGTATTTCTTCGAGTGGTTGATAGTGTTCGAAATGATGATGTAGTTGGTTGTCACGTCGTAATAAGTCGATTAAACGCCAACGTATTCGTTGATAGAGAAACCCATTGAACTGATGGTGTTCTTCGTCAGTCAGTTCGCGTGGGTCACGTGTTTGGAGGAGTTCCCAAAGAATCAAACGCGCTTGCTGGACCAAATCTTCATAATGACTCGCGTAGTAGTGAATGTTAAGTGACTTTAGTACACCGTAAATGATGGGTTCATACGTTTCGAATTGTTGTTCATTTGTGGTAGTTATCATGGTTCATCTTCCTCTAATAATGATTCAACCGGTTGTATGTGTAGTGTAGTACGACATTGATTGATTAACTATGTGAATAAAAAACAAAATTTTTGTGAAGATAGCAAGTTTTTTTCAAAAACAGCTCCCAAGATGACATGAATAATGATAAAATCTCAATAAAGGGACGTTAATTTTTGCGTTAAATTAAAAAGGGAGGAAATTCTAGTGATAGAGAAAAGACGGTTAACAGACTTAAGTTGGATCTTGGTTTCGAAGGAAAAATTGATGTTGGTGTTAGAACGAATTAAGCAACATGCGTTTACTTACAAAATAAGTTCAGAAACTTTGCTGATGATGGAATGTTCGTTTGAAGGCGAAACGTGTTATTTAGTCGTTGAAAAGTGCGGTGAGTGTTCCTTGATTCATGAATCCATCAAAGAACTTAAGAAACGTTCTCTATCGCGTGAATTTATTTCGATTGAAACGATGGTCCATTATTGCGCCAAGGAAATTGGTAGTGGTCCTCAAAGTTTGCCGATGCTTACTGATAATGATGTTTTCGGACAGTTTAAGACGATGCATGGGGTCTCGGTGTGGCTGAATTTGAAAGCAGTCACTAAGCTAGAGCGTTGTTCAGATATCGTCAATCAATCAACGACCTTGGTGAGCTTGTCTCCTAATACGCGCTTGATTATTCCGGTACAATTAAGATATGTGAAGCAACGAATGATTGACAATTTATCGACTTACTTTTATTATTTGCATTTAATGATGGGAATTTTTTCTGGTAGTGATGATATTTTTTCCTATTATCAACAGAGGCTAACAGATTTTACCCCTCATTATTATCATTTTGTGAAGGGGTCGAAAAAGATTTTTATAGATGTGAATTATGAGAGTTTTAGTACCCTTTTGGCGACTGAACTAGTCTATCATTTGGCGTATCAACGTGATAAAACAGTTGAAAGGCAAGAGATTGCTGAACTATTAGCGCCGTATCTTATGCTATAATAGAATTATTCAAAGAGGGCATAGAAATGTCCTCTTAATTTTTTGACGGAGCACTAGATAAAGTAAGAGGGTGATGAGATGATTACCATCAAAAATGTATTAAAAGAAAAAGGGCCAGGCTATACGATCAGTTTGTCTAATGGCGAGATGTTGTTAGTGTCAGAAGATATTCTTGTCCGCTACCGACTATTAAAAAATCAAGAAGTAACACAAGACTTAATAGATGAAATAAAAAAAGCTGGTCAGCAAGACCTTGGTTATCAGATGAGTTTGAATTACTTGAGTTATCAATTGCGTACAGAAAAAGAAGTACGTGATTATTTGAAAGACAAGGAAATCAACCGTCAAGATATTGACCGTATTATTGAACGTTTGCAAGAGGTTAAGTTGGTTGATGATCAAGTCTATGCAGAGAGTTATGTGCGTACGCAAATGCGCTTGAGCGATAAGGGACCGGCCGTTTTGAAGCAGAAGCTAACGCAAAAGGGGATAAAAGCCCCAGTTGCTGACGCTGCCCTTAATTTGTATACCTTTGAGATTCAACAATCAGTCGCGACCAAATTAGCCGAGAAGACGATTCGTAAAAATCAACATAAGACCTTCCAAACACAAAAACAAAAGTTACAACAAACTCTGATGACCAAAGGATTTGACAAAGAAGTGAGCCGCGCAGTCTTGGCTAATATAACGCTAGAAAAAGATGTTGAGCAAGAAGCCAGTTTGCTTGAGAAGGAAGGCGACAAACTATGGCGCAAAAATAGTCGTTTTGAGCCGTTTGACCGTAAACAAAAAACGATGCAAGGCTTGATGCGCAAAGGGTTTGACTATGAATTAATTAAGCAATATGTTGCACAGAAAGAGTTAATCGATGAAGACAATGAATAAACAACAAGTAAAATTTAACGCCGAAATTGAAAACTATACGCGTGATTGGACACCGGAAAAAGTGGCGGCATTTCGTTCAGATTTCTTGTCATGGTACGACGAAGAGAAGCGTACGTTGCCATGGCGCATTAATCAAGAACCTTATAGTGTGTGGGTGTCAGAAATTATGTTGCAACAAACGCAAGTTGCAACGGTGATTCCTTACTATGAACGATTCTTAGAATGGTTTCCGACAGTTGAGGATTTAGCCTATGCACCAGAAGATAAATTATTAAAAGCTTGGGAAGGTTTAGGCTATTATTCACGTGTCCGTAATATGCAAGTGGCGGCTCGTCAGGTAGTGGAAGATTTTGGTGGGGAGTTTCCTACGACAGCTGAAGGGCTGAAACAGCTCAAAGGTATTGGTCCATACACAGCGGGGGCGATTGCGAGTATTTCGTTTAAAGAAGCAGCACCGGCTGTGGATGGTAACGTGATGCGCGTGTTTAGTCGCTTGTTTGGGATTGATGAAGATATTGCCAAGCCTTCGACATTAAAGTATTTTGACGCGGTTGTTCGTCATGTCATTAATCCAGAACGCCCAGGGGATATGAATCAGGCGACGATGGACTTAGGTTCGAGTATTTGTACACCGACCAAGCCACAATGTGAGGAATGTCCGCTCCAAAGCTATTGCCTGACCTATCAGCAAGGCACGCAAGCAAACTACCCGGTCAAGTTAAAGAAAATCAAAGTCACGCACAAATATTATTTGGCGTTAGCTAAGGAAAATACTGAAGGTCTTTTTGAAATGATTCAGCGACCAAGTGAAGGTTTGCTGGCGAATTTATGGACGTTTCCGTTAGTAGAAGTATCAGAATCAGAATATAACACCTATCATAACGAGTGGCAGACATCAGAATCTGATGATACACGCTTACAAAATGAAAGTTTGTTAACGAAAGTGCAAGCAGAAATGCCAGAAGTTGTTTGGCAAAAGCAACCCGTTGGTGAAATAACGCATGTTTTCAGTCATTTGAAGTGGCACGTTTTGATTGTATATGGCCATCAACGTGCGTCAGTTATACAAGAAACCAACGAGCGCCAATTATGGTTAGCGCCTGATCGCTTTAAAGAATTAGCGTTACCAAAACCGCAAGAAAAAATAAATCAAGTCTTGAAAAAAGCCCGCTATCTCGATTGAGAATAGCGGGTTTTTAATTGAGAATATAAGACAGAAAAGTTTACGGAATACGTGGTAGTTTGTGAAAAAACGCCTGTCATTTTTGTTTGTTAACCAAGATAATTCTACATGTTGGGCTATTATAATTGTATATAAATAGGGGATTAATCATGTAAATTTGATGAAATAGGAAAAAAAGTTTGAAATTTATTTCACAATTTGATATTATTACAATGTAATAACAAGAACGGAGTGAATATAATAATGAAATCAATCAAATTAGTAACACTTACAGCATCATTAATGTTAGCAGGCGGCTTTTTAGCTGGTTGTACTTCAGATCAAGAAAAAACTTCAGAATCAACAGTCGCTTCAACTGCAGTATCAAGCGAAGCAGAAGTTGTAACATCAGCTTCAATTAGTGATTCTCCGGAAGTTATCGCTAACGCTTTATCAGCAGACGGTAACTGGATCGTTGCTGCTACAAACGATTTAACTTTCGATGCAGACGTAGTAGTTGATGGTGAATTCCACAATAAAGGTGACGAAACACAAGACATCTACCGCAAATTTGCTTTATACACACAAGATGACGACCACAATGTAACTGGTGAGTTCACATTAACTGCACCTAAAATGGTTGTTAACTCAGAAAACTTCAACATCGTTCACGGAACGGTGAAAGGTGACATCGAAGTTAACGCTAACGGATTTGTATTAAACGGCGCTAAAGTAGAAGGTAACATTACTTTCTCTAAAGCTGAATACAAAGAATCAGCTGACTTGGCAATGGAAGGCGCATCTGTATCAGGTGACGTAACAGTTGCTGAATAATTAACGATTCTTAACCCCTAATCAACTTTGAGTAGGGGTTTTTCTTATTTTATATAGGAAATATTCCTTTTTCTTCTATCATGTATAGCCACCAATTGGTAAAAAATAATAGGAAAACCAGATTCCTTAGCAAATAATCTACGGTATTGTCAGAAGATATGCTATAATATTTACGATACCGGTGTAAATGCACACCCTAACCTTTATGGAGAAAGTAGGGGCGAGATGATGAGTGTTCCTAAAGAAGGAGAATTCATAACCATTCAAAGCTACAAACACGACGGTAATTTACATAGAACATGGCGTGATACCATGGTACTAAAGACAAGCGAGCATTCATTAATCGGTGTGAACGATCATACGCTAGTAACAGAAGCTGACGGGAGACGTTGGGTCACACGTGAACCAGCGATCGTTTATTTTCATGAGAAATTCTGGTTTAATGTGATAGCCATGATTAGAGAAAATGGTGTGTCGTATTATTGTAATTTAGCTTCTCCTTATGTATTAGATAAAGAGGCGTTGAAGTACATTGATTATGACTTAGACATTAAAGTTTTCCCAGATGGAGAGAAACGCTTGTTAGACGTTGACGAGTATGAAGAACATCGCAAACAAATGAATTATCCACCTGAAATTGACTTTATCTTAAAAGAAAATGTCAAAATTCTCGTGGACTGGATCAACAATGAAAAAGGTCCATTTTCGCAAGGCTACGTGGATTTATGGTATGACCGCTATCGTCAATTGTCGTGTAAATAGTTAAATAGCTACAAATAGTAGCACAAAAAAACCATTCTCAATAGGAGGATGGTTTTTTTGTTTGTCTGTATTTTTCTATTCAACACTAGCGGTAGGGATTACCTTAATGCCAGGGCGATTTAATTGTTGAGAGATGTTTGTGACTGTCTTAGTTGAGGCTTCATCCAAGACAATTAATTGACTTAAATCAATTGTCGTTGCTTCTGTTAGTACCACCTGTTCGATATAGTTTGTTAAATCATGTCGAGAGGCGAAAAATAGTGGTCCTTTGATGGTATGGACACCATTTTTTGTTTCAAAACGTAAATTTTTAAGTTTTAACTTATAGGCCACAACGCATAGAATTACGCCGATAATCATGCCAAGTGCTAGATTATGTGTTTTGACGATGATGCCGATTGTCAGAATTAAAATCGCTAATTCCGTCCAACGTTTCTCAGTGATTAGTTTCAGGCTTTCAAAATCAAAGGTATCATAAGCAACCACCATCATAATGCCGATTAAAGCAGCTGTTGGAATGTCAACCATTAGATTTTTAAGGATAAATAAGAAAATCAATAAGGTCACACCACCAACAAAGGTTGATAGTCGACTACGTCCACCGGATTTGACATTGATAACCGCTTGACCAATCATCGCACAGCCAGCAGGTCCACCGAATAGTCCGACTAAGATGTTTGCAAGACCTTGTGCTTTCACTTCTTGCTTAGGGTTACTTGGTGAGTCCGTCATTTTATCGACAATCGGAATCGTTAAGAGTGACTCTGTTAGTCCGACTAAGGTCAAGGCAATTGCGGGTGGGACGATAATCATTAGGGTTTCAAGGGTCATTGGGACGCTTGGTAAAGCCAGACTTGGCATCATCGAGCTCATATCACCCAAATCTCCGACAAGTTGTAGCGAACCTTTAAAGGCAAATGAAACAATCGTCATCAAAATGATAATGATTAAGGCTGGTGGAACGGCAGTTGTTAGTCTTGGTATGAAAAACATTAAGATAACGGTAGCGGCCACCATTAGATAAGTGGTCATGTTTTTGCCAGGTAATTGTTGAACTTGCGACATGAAAATCAAAATAGCTAGCGCATTAACAAAACCATACATGACCGTTTTGGGAATGTATTGAATTAATTTGTGGACGTTTAGATAGCTTAGAATTAATTGTAAGACACCCGTTAATAGGGTCGCGGCAATCATATAGTTTAGTCCATGTTCTTTAATAAGTGGTGCCATGACTAACGCCATTGAACCGGCTGCTGCTGAAACCATCGCGGGACGTCCGCCAGTTAGTGTAATGACTAATAGCGTAATCGCTGAAGCGAAGAGTGACGTGAACGGATGGACGCCTGCTAGAATCGAGAAGCCAATCACTTCGGGTAAAATTGCAACGGCCGACACCAGACCAGCAAACAAGTTACTTTTCCCATCGCCGATCCAATCCTCTTTATTTAAATAATGATACATGTATTCCTCCTGATTTATGAAAAATGTAATGAAAACTCATTTTATTATCATAGCATATTTCATATAGGTTGATAACAACGGTGCTTAATAAAAAAATGTTTTAATAAAGCGTATTTTTTGTAAAATATGTAGTTGAGGTGTATACTTACATTATGTAAGTTGCAAGGAGGAATCAAACATGAATAATATAGAAGCAAAAGCAATAGGATTCGATCACTATGGAGGGTTAGATGTCTTGGAAGAAAGAAACATCCTAGTTGAGATTAGTTCGCTCCATGACGTGATAGTGAAAATTGAACGCGCGGGGGTTAATCCTGTTGATACGATGTTTAGAAGTGGTGGCATGAGCGGTGGCCGTCCGTTAGATCATTTTTGGATTCCAGGTAGTGAGGTCCAAGGTGAAATCGTGGCAATGCGTGAACCAGTAGCTGGTTTAGCAATTGGTGACAAAGTCATTGGGAAACCTGGTCGTGGTGGTTACGCAGAATACGTGGCACTAAGTCATCAAAACGTTTTTAAAATTCCTGAAGGGATGTCGTTAGATGAGGCCGCTGGTTTTTCAGGTACAGCTTCAACGGCGTATTGGGGATTACATGGTGGCTTCTATAATATTCAACCTGGACAAACGATTGCGGTAGTAGGGGCTTCAGGAAGTGTCGGAAGCTACGCTGTACAGTTATTAAAAGATTTTGATGTTAGAATTATTGCAGCAGCGAGTCCGAAAAATCGTGATTACGTGTTAAGTCTTGGCGCGGATATTTTTATCGATTATACCGATCAAGCGCAAGTGAACGAGTATGCCGGCCAAGCTGATTTCGTAATGGACGCGTCATTGTTCAATAAAGGAGAAAAAACGGCCTTGACGTTAGCAAAAGAAAATGCAACATATATGGGGATGACTACCTTACCTGATCCAAGCTTGCGTCCCGATGTGGAACGCGTATTCTTATCAAGAACTGCTGAGATGACGAATGCGATTGCGATGCCAGCGTTGTTCAATTTTTATCGTAAGCATGGTTTAACGATTAAAACAGGATACGTTTTACCATTTACCTTGGATGGCGTGAAAGAAGCACATCAAATGATTGAAGAAAATCGTCAACCAGGGAAAATTATTTTATCAAGAGAAGCAGAGTAGAGGGGGAAACGAGTATGTATGAAGGAAAAGTAGTTGTTGTAGCAGGTGGTACAGGTGGCGTTGGAGAAGGAATTGCTAAATGGTTCGCACAAAATGGTGCAACGGTTGTAATACCCACTAGAAATGTGAAAAAAGTAGATCGTGCCCGTGATTATATCGCGCCAAACGGTGAAAAAGTTGTCTTCATCGAAGGTAATATTTCGGATGAAGCGGATGCTGTCCGTGTGCGAGATGAAATTATTGAAACATTTGGTAAAATCGATGCGATGGTGTCTTCATTATTCGGCTGGTGGCAAGGAGATAAATTAGTTGATTTGTCATTAGATCATTGGGACTATCTAATTAATAGTAGTTTAACAACCCATTTCATTGTCGGCAAAACTTTTATTCCAGCGATTGAACCTGGTGGTAGTTATTCAATGATTGTGGGCTTATCGTCTGTTCGTCCAGTACCACATTCAGGTCCAATTTCAGTTGCGAATGCAGCTGAATTGATGTTGCGTAAAGTCTTCTCAGTAGAAGACGAAGGTCGTGTGCGTATCAATGATATTAACTTAGGACCTATTAATACTCGTACACGTCACCCAATGTATCAAAGTCCTGACTTTATTGATGCCCTTGAAGTCGGTGAAATTGCTGGCGAAATTGCATTTGGTAAAGCGAGTGATATGAGCGATCATTCATTGCCACTTCGTTTGCGTGAGAACTTTAACGAGTGGAAAGCAAGTTTATAGGTTAACTAAAAATCCTTTCATGTTTTTATAAACATGAAAGGATTTTTTTGTTTAGATAGTTACCTCTTTTTTACAAAATAAACGTCATAGTTTACCAAGTTAGTTCCTTGTTTTCTTTTATAAGTCATCAAGGGAAGTGCACCATTTTTTTCCGCGATTCGTCTAGATGCATGATGTTCCTCGTTAAATTGAATCACCACTTCTTCTAAACCATACACATTAAAGGCGGCTGTTAATAATTCCGCGACAATTTGTGTGGCCAATCCTTGTCTTTGAAAAGGTTCATCAATAATGTAGGCGATTTCCACAACTTCGCGCTGATTGATGGTTGTTTTGAGTAGTCCAGCGATGCCAATGGGCTGTTGATTGTTAATAACTAAATAGTAGCTAAAGTCATCTTGTTGATAACCGGCTAAAATCTTTGTTATCCACAGGTCGATATCATTTTTTGTGAACGTTTTCCCCCATCCTAACATCATCAAGTTAGGATTTGTTAATAACTTTGTTAGGAAGGCTTCGTCGGCTAGGGAGATTTTTTGATAAGTTAAGGTTGTCATAATGTTAGACCTCTTCAACAAATTGGGCGTTGAATAATTGGTAATAATAGCCATTTTCAATCGCTAATAATTCATCATGGGTCCCAATTTCGACTACTTGTCCTTGATGCATCACTAGAATGCGATCGGCTTCTTTAATTGTCGCGAGGCGGTGAGCAATTACAAAGCAAGTTTTGCCTTTCATTAGTTTTAAGAAAGCTTCTTGAATCGCTTGTTCGGTTAATGAATCGACGGAACTAGTTGCTTCATCAAGAATCAACATGGGTTTATTGGCTAACATCGTGCGTGCAATTGTTAATAATTGTCGTTGCCCTTCAGACATTTGAATGCCACGATGACCAATTAAAGTGTCGAGCTGTTGTGGTAATAGTTCGATGAAACGTTCAATCTTGGCTTCTTTTAGAACGGTTTGGATGTCTGCTTCAGTCGCATCGGGGCGGCCTAAGAGTAAATTATCACGAATCGTCCCGTCAAATAGCCAAGTATCTTGAAGAACCATACCAAAGCTTTGACGTAAACTATCTCGTTGATAGTCTTGAATATTGACGCCGTCTAATTTGATGGCACCTTGTTGTGGTTCGTAGAAACGCATCAGCAAGTTCACTAGCGTTGATTTTCCCGCGCCAGTTTGTCCGACAATGGCAATCGTTTCACCTGGTTTGATTTTTAAATTGAAGTTTTCAATTAGCGGACGACTAGGTTGATAGGCAAAGTCGACGTGTTCAAATGTAATCGCACCTTGAATCGTTTCTGGGACTTCAGGTAAGTGTTCATCAGTCGGTTCGTCTGTTTGATTAACGACTTGGAAAACGCGACTTAGTCCTGCTAGTGCTGATTGAACTTGTGGCGTAATACCGGATAATTCAATAAATGGTTTCGTAAATTGTGACGAGTAAATAATAAAACTACTCAATAAGCCAACTGTTAAATTGCTACTTCCTTTGATAATGAAATAACCGCCGACCAAGCCAAGAGCGATATACGATAAGTGATCGATAAAGCGTGATAATGGATTCGTTAGCGAAGAGGCAAACTGGGCTTTTTGACCGATAACATTCAGTTGGTTGTTTTTTTGATTAAACGCGTCTTGTGCGTGTGCTTCATATTGATAACCTTTAATTAATTTTTGGTTGGTGACATGTTCGGTAACATAATTTGAAATTTGTCCGACCAATTGTTGCTGTTCGACGAAGCGTTTTTGGCTTTTTTGAGCAATAATCCAGGTAGTTGCAAACATGAACGGTGTGGCCAGTAAAATCACGAGCGTTAACGGAATATTTAAGTTGAACATCGTCACTAGTGAAATGATAACAATCGTCATACCGGAAAAAATATTAGTGAAAATCGCACTTAACGCATCGGCTACTAAATCTAAGTCATTAGTGAAACGACTGGTAATATCCCCGACAGATTGGGTGTCAAAATAGTTAATCGGTAAGTGATTTAATTTGTTAAAGGTTTCTTTACGTAGCGTAGAAACGACTTGATAACTAATGTAGTTAGCTAAGCGCTGAACTAACCACTGACTTAACGTCGCAATCATGATAGCTAGCGCAAAATAGCCGAGTATTTTGTAAAGTGTACTAAAGTGGACGTTGCCTTCACCAATCATTTGATCGATGGCTGTTCCGGTTAAATAAGTCATCCAAACAGAAGCAGCACCTCCGATTATTCCGACTAAAAAGGTCGCGATTAAATGTTTCCAGTAAGGTTTAAGATAACGCATAAATTGTTGCGAGGTTGCATTATTCATGAGTCGCCACCTCCGTTTGTTGTTCTTGTGAGGCAACAATTGCCTGGTAAGTCGGACAACTACTTAGTAATTCATCATGCGTTCCTTGGCCGACAAGGCGACCATCTGCCATCACTAAAATATGGTCGGCTTGCTTAATTGAATGGACACGTTGCGAAATAATTAATAAGGTAGTATCTGGTAATTGTTGTTTTAACGCTTGGCGTAATAATAAATCGGTTTTGTAATCGAGTGCACTTAATGAATCATCGAGTACTAATAGAGCTGGCTTGGCAATTAAACCACGTGCAATCGCAAGGCGTTGTTTTTGTCCGCCTGAGAAATTATCACCTTTTTCGCTAACAGGTGCGTCTAATTGTTGTGGTAATTGTTCGATGAACTCTTTTGCCTGAGCAATCGCTAGTGCTTCCCAAATTTCTGTGTCGCTAGCATCGGGTTTACCAACTTGGAGGTTACTACGAATGGTACCAGCCAATAAGCTACTTTTTTGTGGGACAATGCGAACGTGTTGTCGAAGCGTCGTTAAGTCTAGTTGCTGACTATTTTGATTAAACAGTTCAATTGTGCCTTCTTGCCAGTCGTAAAAACGTGGTAGTAAGTTAATCAAGCTTGATTTTCCACTACCAGTCGCCCCTATAATGCCTAATGTTTGTTTGGCATATGCTTCAAAGCTAATATCGATTAAGGTTCGACCGTTCTGATTAGGGTAACTAAACGATAACTGGTTGACTGAAATCGCTAAGGTCTGTTCCTCACTTTGAATGTTAGGTTGTGTGAGTGAGGATGGCGTTGTGTGGTGATTCATCTGAGCAGTTTCTTCATTTGGTAACGTCAAGATTTCTGTCACACGATTAGCCGAAGTGGCTGCCTTGGTGAATATCACGACTAAGTTTGAAACCACGATTAACGCTAATAACATTTGCATTAAATAATTAACTAGTGCGACAACTTCACCTTGTTGTAAATTACCAATATGCACTTCTTTACCACTAAAATAAAGTAAAAAGAGAATCGCTAAGTTCATGATTAACGTGGTCAGTGGATTTAATAGAGTAGAAATTTTAATAGCGGACAAACTAGTTGCTGCTAATTCATCACTATTAGTGGCGACGCGTTGGGTTTGCTTACTTTGTTGAGCGAACGCGCGAATTACGCGAATTCCCATTAAATTTTCTTGTAAGGTTCGATTGAGTTCGTCCGTTTTGGCTTGCGCTTTTTTGTAAAGTGGGACGGTTTTCTTCATTAGAACTAACAATAAAAGAAAGAAAATAGGGAGTGTTACTAGGAAAAGCAACGCGGTCTTCGGATGAAGATAAAAAGCCATCACTACCGATCCGATACTTAGGAAAGGTGCGCGAATGACTAGTCTAATCAACATCGCTAGCGCATTTTGCAGTTGATTGATATCATTGGTCATGCGAGTGACGAGCGTATCAGCTCCGTAATCATCTAGTTGCTTGTAAGAAAACTGGTTGATTTTTTTGTACAAGGCTTCGCGCAGTTCGGTTCCGAATCCTTGTGAGGCAATAGAAGCGTAATACTGGCAAATCATCACGCAGACGAGTCCGGCAAGTGTCATCCCTAACATGACTAAGGCATAATGATAGACAGTGCCTAAATCATTGGCGCGAATCCCTTCGTCGATTAATTTTGCCATGTAGAGTGGCAAGAGCAATTCGAAAATAGCTTCTAATAATTTGAAAAATGGACCGAGAATAATTTCTTTTTTATAACGCTTTGTAAAAGGAAATAAGGTTCGCATATCTTCCTCCTTGTATATTTTTATAACTCTTATTCTACTTTAATAAGAAGGGGAATAAAAGTTTTAACCTTGGATATTTAATGATTATTCGTATGTAAAAAGGGTATTATTTGACTAATAGTATAGACTCACGTAACATTAAGAGTGTAAGGAAGATTTTTGTTTTAAATAATTGAATGGAGGATTTTGGTTATGGAAGCTTTATTAAAAGTTGAAGAAAGAGCATTACGCCCACGTTCTATTAAGAAAAACATTCGGATGGAAGGTGAGATTCCAGCCGTTATATACGGTAAAATGATGGAAAGTGAAGCAGTAACTGTTGATAATATCGAGTTTGTCAAAGCGGTTAAACGTAATGGGATTAACGCGGTGTATTATTTAGAAGTTGAGGGTAAAAAAATCCCAACTTTGATTCGTGCTGTTCAAAAGGATACCTTCACCCAAAAAATCTATCATATTGAATTTTTGGCGGTAGATCTAAAAGAAGCGCAAGAAGTAGAAGCGGACGTTGTGTTAGTTGGAACGCCAGCCGGTGTGAAAATGGGCGGTATGTTGACACAAGACTTGTTCACTGTGCGCGTATCAGCGATGCCTGATAAATTACCAGATAGTATCGAAGTGGATGTGTCAGGTTTAGAAATCGGTCAAGGGATTATGCTAAGTGACTTAGACATTAAAGGCGATTTTGAGATTATAGGTGACTTGAATGATCAAATCGCATCAGTAAGCGAGCCACGTGTGGCAACGGAAACTGATGAAGAAGAAGTTGTGACACCAGAAGGAGAATAAGCAAGAATTTCATCACCAAGAACTCTTTGGCTAGAGTTTTTGGTGATTTTTTTATTTTTCAATTAATCCCGTTTTTTGATAATTATTAGTTGATAAAGAATCGAGGTGTCTTTATACTTGGGATTAACGTGATTTGGAAGTTAAAAAAGTGTATGAACGAAGGGAGTAATTAGATGACTAAGTTTTTTGGAGGAATATGGCATTATATTAAGAGTAGTTTCTTTTTGATTCTGTTTTTTATTGTGATGGCAATCGCCGAATTTCCATTATTATTAGCTGAAGGAGATGAAAATTTCCCTGCAGTGATGAGTGACTTTCAGGCATTTCAGGCCATGGTGGTGACCACGATTTTAGTGTCGCTGTTTTTTGTGATTCGTTATCGTAAACAATTAGAAAAGTGTAATCCAAATAGCTTTAATCAGTCAGTTATGAGTCAAAAGAAAAAAATAATTTTTACCGCCATTATGTTGGTTGTTTATTTTTCGACGGATATAATTTTTCAAGGTTTCTTACCAATGGAATCACCAGAAAACCAAGTATTAATTGAAACGAGTTTCAAAGCGATTCCGCTAACGATTTCGTTGATGACGTGTGTATTTGCACCGATTACGGAAGAATTTTTATTCAGAGGGTTCTTCTTTAATTATTTCTTTAACCATAAGAAGCGCTGGTGTAATTGGTTAGTGGTGGCTGTGTCAGGACTAGTTTTTGGTCTGATGCATGAAGCGGCTTTAACACCTGCTTTATTAATTTACGCTAGCTCCGGTTGGGTGTTAGGTGCGACTTATATGTATACAAAAGATTTGCGTTGCTCCATGTTTATCCATTTTGTAGGAAATACAGTCGCGACAATGGCGATGTTTTTTACATTATAAACTAGGTAATTAGGTAAGCAAGTTTAAGGTCAAATGAGAGGCGATTGGGTATAATGGTTGCTAAGATGAATAAGTAAGGAGTGAGTGTGATGAAAAAAGTGTTGGTTTATATTATTTCTGATTCGGTGGGGGAATCAGCCCAAACAATTGTCTCGGCGGTTGAGTCACAGTTTTATCAGAGTATTGAACTGGAAGTAAGACGTTTTGCTTTTGTGACGAATGAAGATGATTTGAAGTTTGCCTTAAGAGGCGCACTAAACAATAAGGCGATTGTCGTAGCAACCTTGGTAAACCATGAGCTATTAGCATCCGCTCAATCTTTTGCTAAACGAACAGGCTTAGGGTTTGTTGATTTAATGTCGCCTTTGACACAATTGATTACGAGCCAAACGGGGATTGAATCTAGAGAAGAGCCTGGTGCGCGTTACACTATGCCAGAGCAAAAATTGGCGAGTGTGGCTGCGATTGAATTTGCCGAAAAATATGATGACGGTAAAGATCCTAAGGGTTTTGAAAAAGCTGATATCTTAATTTTAGGGATTTCACGTTCGGCGAAAACGCCTTTAAGCATGTATTTAGCCGTAAAGTCTTACAAAGTAGCAAATTTACCTTTGATGCCTGAAGTAGCCTTACCTGAAGAATTATTTAATATTCCTAAAGAGAAAATTTTTGGATTAATCGCTAAACCCGAATCCATTTTAGAAGTTCGCAAAGCGCGTTTGGAGTATTTGGGCTTAAATGAAGATAGTAGCTATGCAAGCATGGAACGAATTGAAGCTGAATTACGCTATGCCTATGAGGTTTATGAAACAGTCGGTGCACAATTGATTTCATCAGATAAACGTTCGATTGAAGAAGTGGCCGCGGAAATTGAAGAAAAGATAAAAGGAAGAAGTTGAGTTCTCTCAACTTCTTTTTTGAATGCTAGGAAGTTAACCGTAACCTCAAGCACCTTGTGATAAACGGGCTTTCGGCATCAGCTTCTGCGGTAATATGGTGAAGTTCTCAAAAGGATTTTTAATCCTTTCGTCACTTCATACATATTACTTGAAGCTAAACGATGCCTCAAGCACCTCTCTTAATCCGGATTTCGAACGCAACTCCTCAGAAAAATCTAAATACTCTCAAAAATATTTGCAATATTTTCGTCGTATTTGAGATTTATATCGGAGCTTAACGCGTTCTCAATCACTTTGTTCTTGACCTTGACGTTGCGTGATGGTTTATTGTTTAATTTGTCAGATAGGAGGTATGGTTTTTATGGCGTATTTGATTAAGGAATTTGCGGAGTTGACGGGGGTGACGGCTAGGGCGTTGCGTCACTATGATGAGATGGGGTTGTTGAAACCTAGTTATGTTAATGATGCGGGGTACCGAATATATGGAGAAGCGGAAGTCGAGCAGATGCAACACTTACTGTTTTTGAAAGAGCTTGGATTGTCGCTTAAGGAGATTCAGCAAATTTTGACGAATCCCAATCTAGACTATTTGGCATTATTAAAGGAACATCGGTCATCGTTGTTAGCTAAAAAAGCTGAACTAGATAATTTGTTACAACTGGTTGATGATTCTATTCAAGCAAAAGAAGGAGCGATTGAAATGAGTGACAAACAAAAATTTGAAGCATTCAAACAACAGGTCGTAGTCCAAGACCAAAAAAACGGACAAATAGCGCGTGAAAAATACGGGGAAGCAGCGGTTAATTTATCGCAAGAGCAATTACTAAATTTAAATGAAGCGGAGTATCAAGCATGGCAAGCAAATGAAGCGGAGCTGTTAGACTTACTAAAAAATAACGAAATGATAGAAATACCTTCAGATATTGCGGAAGAAATTTTCAAATTACATAAAGCTTGGATCAGCGTTGCTTGGGGAAAATATTCAATCGAATCTCATGCTGGTTTAGCACAACTTTATGCATTTACACCGGATTTTATTGAGTATTATGATTCAAGAACCTTTGAAGGTGGAACAGAGCTATTAAAAAATATAATTCTTCATTACATTGCTAACTAGTTTAATCGGTTGGTTCTCATTGTTTTTTGCGTTATACTTAGGATAATTAGTTGAAAATATTGAAAAGGAGCTAGTCTAATGATTGAAATTCAAGGTATGACGACAGGCCCTGTTGAGGCCAACTGTTACTTTATTTATAACGATGAGGCAATGATTATTGTTGATCCTGGTGAGGATGCGGACCGTATTAAAGCCAAAGTGGAGGAAATCGGTCGCAAGCCGGTCGGTATTTTATTAACACACACGCACTATGACCATATAGGTGCATTGGAAGAAATTCGTCAAACATACGACATTCCAGTGGCAGTTCATCCACTTGAACAAGCATGGTTACAAGATGATAAACTAAATCTTTCTGGCTTACGTCCGATGGAGAGTATTGTGTGTCAGCCTGCCGAAGTTGAGTTAGAAGAAAAAACATATGAAATGGGCGGCATGCACTTTGAAGTGTTATACACACCAGGTCATTCACATGGTGGGGTTAGTTTTGTCTTTCCAGAAGCTGAATTTGTCGTGACAGGTGATGCGTTATTTGCTGGTAGTGTTGGCCGTACTGATTTACCAACGGGGAACATGGACACTTTGTTAACAGGTATTCAAACTAAATTATTCACGTTGCCAGAGCATTACACCATCTATCCAGGACACCGTGGATCAAGTACAATTGGCTTCGAAATGGCACATAATCCATTTTTTAACTAGAATAAACTATTACAATTAAGTCTAAACATTATTAACGGTGCAGTTGCTTGCCATACACTGTTGATAATGTTTTTTCATTTGTATTTCAAATTCTTTACAACTAGATGATAAAAATAAAAAACGTATGTTATTGTGCGATAATACTGATATAAAATATAAAAAGGCGGAAAGTGAATGAAAAAAGTATATAACAAAGCATGGATGATGGCACCTTTATTTTTATCAACTACGATGACCACGGTACATGCTGAAGAGGCTCAGACCGTTATTGAGGATAAAGTAGATACGCAATCACTAATTAAAGGTGACGCGAGTTTACCCAAAAAGTTAGATTACACTAATCAAGTTTTTAGTAGAAGTAGCAATGCCGAAAATTTCGTTCAATCAATCGCTTCTCAAGCTAAAAGTGTGGCAGCAACTAATGATTTGTATGCCTCAGTTATGATCGCGCAAGCTTGTTTAGAAACAGGATACGGGGCGAGCACACTTAGCCAGGTGCCTAATTACAATTTATTTGGAATTAAAGGTTCATATAATGGCCAATATGTTACGATGCTAACATGGGAAGATGATGGAAAAGGCAATGCTTACTGGATTGAAGCAAATTTTAGAAAGTATCCGTCCTATCAAGAATCATTTAATGACAATGCTTATGTTCTTAAAAATACGAGTTTTTCGACCGGAAATTATTACTATTCAGGTGCTTGGAAGAGTAATACAGCCTCTTATAAAGATGCAACAGCATGGTTGACTGGTCGATACGCGACAGATACGCAATATGGCAATAAATTAAATATGATTATTGAAACGTATAATTTAACTCAATACGATTCTAACCTTGATGAATCAGGTAATGTTCCGGATGAAGGTAGCAATAATAATCAGTCGACAAGTAAAGACAAACACGTAGTTGTCTCAGGTGATACCTTGTATGCTATTGCTCAAAAATACGGCACAACAGTATCTAATATTAAAAAGTGGAACAACTTAACGTCAGACGTGATCTATATTGGACAGACCTTATTAGTTTCATCTAATAACAACAGTAACACTGGTAGCAATACTAATAATCAAAATAATAATCAAAGCAATAATAATCAAAACAACAACAATAATAATAACAATCAAACGCAACAGTCAACGTATAAGGTGAAATCAGGCGATACGTTATATGGAATCGCTCAAAAATATCAGACAACCGTTGCTAATTTGAAAAAATGGAACAACTTATCATCAGATATGATTTATATCGGGCAAACATTGAAAGTTTCTTCTAAGTCAAGCGATAATGGTTCAACAACAGAAACGCAACCATCACAAACTTCTCGTCATACAGTTAAAGCAGGAGATACGTTGTACCGAATTGCGCAAAAATATAACACAAGTGTTTCGCAAATTAAAACATGGAACAATCTTAAGTCGGATTTGATTTTTGTTAATCAAGTACTGATTGTTAAGAAATAAAGCAAAATCGTAACTTCTTAATCATGGGAGTTACGATTTTTTATTTGTTTTTTTCGTTAAACCTTCTATAATTAGGTTAACGAAAGGGTGATGTTGATGGATGTTAATGATTGGATTCAAGGTGAAGTATTTATTAAGCAACAGCTCGCGTGGCTCGTTTTAGTGATGTTGTGTTTTGGATTTGTCATTATTTTTTGTTTGCTTTACTTTACAAAAAGTCATCCAAAACAATCAAAATGGGCAATTAGTTCGTCGTTACTGGTCATCGCCAGTTTGAGTGTCTTTATTTGGGTGAAATTTCATGATTATCAGTTTTATATTAGTAATATCGAAAAAATTCCTTATATAACGCAAAAGTTTGAGAAAAGTTTGCTAGTAGGCGAGAAAAATCATGAGATGGTGCGAATGACGCCAAAAATTAAGCATATGAGAGAGCTTGATGAATTTGTTTTATATCATAAAGAAACCCAAACTTATAAGGAAAATGTCGAATATTTAGGGAAAAGTGAGAATGTCTATTATTTTAGGTTCTATCATACGATTTATAATATGCCATTAAATTCGGAGTTAATCGTCTTTGATGACCAACTTCAAGCACCTGAAATAAAAGCAGCGAGTTATCGTTTGAAAGATCAAGGTTTTACCGAAGCCGGTTTTTACCCAGATATTGGTCCGATTTATTATCAATTGCGCGTGCCGGCAACAGAGCAACATTTAGTCTATGACAATGTGGGGAAAACGAAAGCACTTAGTTGGTAAGAGCTAAGAAAATTAGAAAGTGGTGGCGTTGTATGAAACGAAAAAAAGGATGGTTAGTGGTGGTAGTTGTAGTGATAATAGTATTAGGTTATTTTTTCCTGACTCCAAAAGGTTCTATTCGCTTGGCAGTTATTCGTTCAGGTCATCCAGTAATAAGCGTAACAGCGGATGTTCTGGAAGAAAAGAGTTTCAATGAACCGCAACATCAAGGCCATCGCTATTATTTAGTGGATCCGTCACCAAAATTTGTGACGGGGCCTGCTGGCTTTTGGGGGACATCAAAAGCTGGGCCATTCTATTGGTCAGAATTGGTGGGAATGCCATAAAATCATCCGATTTTTGATCGGCAATTGCTTAACAGTATCAAATATGTTAATCTGAAGAAAATAAACTAAGTGAGGGATCTTCTATTGAATAATTAAGCCAATGTATTGAAGCTGCATTAAGATTGTTTTTTGGTAATACCAGGGGAACAGTGTGCAGATTTTCAAGATTGGTGAATATTTTTCGGTAGAAGGTCTTTTTGTGTACCTTCGATTTGACCGTCTTGAAAATAGCATGAACAATCGCTAGGATAGATAAGATGGAAGGCAATCTATGTCGAATATTTAAATCAAACATTTATTGTTATATTAAATAACTAAAATCTATTTATTTGTGTAGCGAATCAATGATATGTTTTTCTCGTTATTACGTAATAATATTGGTGATAGTTTTAATTTTTGAAAGAATTATTAGAAGAAAAGCAGTAAAAAAAAAATTAGTGAAGTCTAAAAAGCTATATTTTATCCGTGATACGATACGTGTCATGCTGCTAGATAGCTTGATACTACGAGTGTCTGTACTTTTGTAAAGACCTTATTAATAATATGGGTGAGAGGTGATGTCATGAAAATTGGAAGTAAGATTAAAGAACAACGATTAAAAAAAGGATGGACACAAGAACAGCTAGCTGGATTACTTAATGTTTCACGGTCGGCAGTTTCAAGTTGGGAGGTTGGTAGAAATTATCCGGATCTTGAAATGATTGTTGCGCTTAGTGATTTATTTGATATCTCTCTTGATCAAATGTTAAGGGAGGACACAGAAATGACAAAAGCAGTATCGAAAAAAATCAGAATGAACAAGTATTATAAGGTAGCTTTAATTATCATCGGTATTTTAGCGATGATATATGTGGGGGGTAACTTTAAAATGCGTTGGGCTGAAAGAGATTATCGTGATAATTTAACCACATTAGGTTGGAAAATTGATGAAAATCAAGTAATGGCCAACAATGCTTATATTTTACAAGAAGAAGGGCGTACTTATTGGACTTACGTGATGCCAACAGGATTAAATGGGATTCCAACTGAAGCAACTAAATTAATGGTTATTACAAGGCAAGAAATAAGCGAAGGTAATGACTTGGTTATTGGTGTTTATAACGACCAAAAAATTGAATTAATTATAGCTAAATCAAATGATTCCAAGGTGAAATACTCTGGTAAATTAATAGTTGATGACCAATTAGGGAACCAAAAAGAAGGAAAAGAATTAACGACTCAAAAACGTGAATACTTTGAATCGTATATTGAAGAGCATAAAACGGAATATTTAAATATGATTCAAGCAACACTTGTGAAAATGAAAGAGATACGTCAATAGTTCAGATAAACATAACAGACGTTTGATAACCTGGTATGCTAGTCTTTTTGTAAATAATGAGAAAATACTTGCTAAATCATTACAAAAAAATAAATTTTTTTCAGGAAATAACCTGTTTAAAAACTTGAGATGTGCTATAATTTCACCTATCTATTATTTTTAGGAGAAATGCTATGGAGAAAGAAAGTCAGCAACAATACGGATTAATGACGGCAATCACGATGATTGTCGGGATATGTATCGGCTCAGGTATATTTTTTAAAGCGGATGATATTTTGCGTTACGCAGGTGGAAGTGTTCCTTTAGGTGTGCTCGTTTTATGTTTAGGAGCTCTAAGTATTATTTTCGGAAGTTTAAGTTTATCAGAGTTAGCAATTAGAACAAATCGTCATGGTGGCGTGGTGGCTTATTTTGAAGAATTTGTTTCAAAAGAAATCGCTAGTGCTTTTGGTTGGTTCCAAACGTTCCTTTTCATGCCAACGATTATGGTCGTAGTTGCGTGGGTTGCAGGGGTTTATACGTTAATTATGCTCGGCATTCAATCAACACTTGAAAAAGAAATTATGGTAGGAACAGCTTATTTATTAATTATTTTCGGTATGAATTATTTATCAACAAAAATTGGTGGTCGTTTCCAAGAATTAACGACGTTTGTTAAATTAATTCCATTGATTGGGATTGTTATTCTAGGTGTGTTTTGGCGTCCTGAAGTTGTGGCTGAAACAACCGTACAAGTTAAGTCAGTTGGAGGATTCGCTTGGTTAGCGGCTTTAGCGCCTGTAGCGTTCTCTTACGAGGGCTGGAATATTGCGACGTCGATCAGTCATGAAGTGAAGGATTCAAAACGAAACATGCCGTTAGCGTTGTTGATTGGTCCATTAATCGTACTGGCAGCTTATGTTTTGTATTTCGTTAGTTTGAACAATATTCTAGGACCGGAATATATTTTGGCAGTAGGTGATCAAGCGATTTATCAAGTGGGTCAAGCTTTGCTTGGAAAAGCAGGAGCGGTTATTATTACATTATTTGTCGTTATTTCTGTTATCGGAGTAATCAATGGTTTAATAATGGGAAGCATTCGTATGCCTCAAGCACTTGCTAGTAAAAAAATGATTCCTAATGCAGAAAAATTGGCTTATATTGATCCTAAAAAGAAATTATCGCGTTCATCCTTTTCATTAGCACTTATCTTAGCTTTAATTTGGATGTTTGTTCATTATTTAACTCAGAAATTCAATGTGTTACCAGGTAGTGATATTAGTGAAATTGCGATTGTCTTTGGCTATGTGTGTTATCCATTACTTTATATTCAAGTAATTAAAATGTATGTTGCTAAGGAAATCAAGAGCAAATTCAAAGGATTAATTTGTCCAATATTTGGAATTTTAGGTAGTATTATGATTATTGTAGGTGGTATTGCTACCAATCCAACATATGTTCCTATTTTTATTTTATTATGTTTTATGGTTTGTTTTGCAGGTTACTTCTACTACGAGAAGAAATCCGCTTAATATTTTATTCAAAGGACTGTGTGATTTTATCACAGTCCTTTCTTTTTGTGATAAAATTAAGGTGCGAAATAAGAAATGGGGGAAATAATATGAAACAAGAACGTTTAACCAATGTCTTGGCATTAATGAAAGAACGCCATATTAATCAAATTATCGTCAGTGATCCAGCGGCAATTTTTTATTTAACAGGGGAATGGATTCATCCCGGTGAGCGTTTATTAGCCTTAGTCATTCGTGAAGATGGAAAACATAGCTTAGTAGTGAACAAAATGTTCCAAATTAAGAGCAGCTTAGGTATTGAGATTATTTATATTGATGATGTTGATAACGGTATTGAAATTTTAGCCAACCAATTAGAAGCAGGTAAAATTGGGGTTGATAAAACGTGGCCGGCTAAATTCTTACTTGGCTTAATGCAACAAACGGGTCAACCAGTTAGTGAGTTTGTTTTAGGCTCTGAGGTGATGGATGATGTCCGTGCTCACAAAACGGAAGAAGAAAAAGAACTAATGCGTGCAGCTTCACGTGATAATGATGAAGCGGTTGGTCGCTTAATTAAATTGTTGCCACAAGAATTAACAGAATTAGAAATGACGGAAAAACTTGCTGAAATATATAAGGAATTAGGTAATTCTGGGATGGCCTTTGAACCAATTGTGGCTTATGGGGCAAACGGAGCTGATCCTCATCACGAAACAAATGACGATCGTGTGAAACCAGGGGATGCAGTCATCCTTGATATTGGTGGCGTAAAAAATGACTACTGTTCGGATATGACACGTACTGTTTTCTACAAAGAAGTATCAGACCGTCATCGTGACATCTATGAAATCGTCTTAGAAGCAAACAAACGCGCGATTGCAGCCGTTAAACCAGGCGTGAAATTTAGCGAAATTGATGCAGCCGCTCGTGATTATATTACCGAAAAAGGTTACGGTGAATACTTCACGCACCGTACAGGTCACTTTATCGGAATCGAATGTCACGAAGCAGGGGATGTTTCAGCCGCTAACGACCGTGTTGTTGAACCAGGTAATATCTTCTCCATTGAACCAGGAATTTATATCCAAGGCGACATCGGTGTCCGTATTGAAGACTTAATTATTGCCACCGAAGACGGATATGAAAACCTAAATCACTACAACAAAGAACTGATGATTGTAGGATAAGGTACTTGAGGACATGTTCTGCTTAGTGCTAATAAAAAAGCGTTTTTCCAACATTTGGAAAAACGCTTTTTATGTTTCATAAATACTAATCTATCGTCACCACATCACAAGTGGCATGTTTGGCTAAATAATTGCTGAGCGAACCTAAAAATAGTTTTTCAAAGGTTTTAAGATTTGAGCTACCTAGTAATAACAAGTCAATATGATGTTCTGCGATTAAATCATATGCGAGAACTTTTTTTGGAATACCATAGCGTAAAATCGTGGTAACATGTTGGACACCTGCTTTGCTCGCTTCGATGGCATATTCGGCCAAAGTTTGATTGGCCATTGAACTAGCAATTTGAGCGGTTTCTTCATCGTATGAAGAGAGTGTTTGAAAAGCACGCGTGTCAATGATATGGGCAATAAACAGTTCACTATGATATTTTTTTGCTAAGTCAACGCCTTGTTTTAAGGCTTTTTCAGAGGATTCTGTTCCATCCACTGCGACTAGAATTCGTTTATATTGATTGCCGTCCATTTGTCATCACCAACTTTACCATCATTATTTTGAATCGATTTGCTTAGCTAAACTGATACTATAAAATGCAGAAGTTAACATAATGATTGCAATATAGATCAATGCCGTAGCTTTTGAATTGAAATAAACAAAGACCAAACCTAAAATCGCCAAGATAATTAAGCTAATTGAAAAACTTTTGAAGAGTTTCTCGATACTTATTTTCGCTTGCTCCGAGCCAGCTACTTGGGCGATGCCTTTTGCTTTAGTTTTTAATAATAAGGCAATAGCCACTAACATGGCCATTAAAAATAGTAGTAACACTCTAATCATGAAATAAGCTCCTAATAATAAAATTTAAAGAAAAAGCAATTTGCGAGTTGGCAAATTGCTTGAAATTGTTTTAATAAAGAAGAAATCCGTTCGATGCCGTTAGTCGTTTCGTAGTATTGAACCCGCTAGTAATGCAGGTGGGTTTCATAGAATAAACGTCAAACTTCCAAGTGAAAAGGCCTGTTTTCTTTTTAATCAGTTTGAATCCCGATATAATACTAAAAATGTTCGGTCAACACAGAAGTGAAGCGACGCGCACATTACAGATTTCCTTAACCCAATGGTAGCATAAAATAAATAATCAGGCAATGAAGATTGCTCAAGAAATTTTACAAATGAAAAGGTTTTCTTTTGGTAGATTAATGATCCGATTATTAAACATTGGTACTTTAGGAATAAATTGAAAACCATGAAACATTATGAGCGATTTTTTTTGTTTTTTTCTAAATGTTGATAACGATGAGCTAGGGCTTGTTCATATTTACCCGTCATTTTTGGCTGATAATAATGTTTGTTAGTCATACCGGTTGGTAAATATTGCTGATCAACCCAAGCGTCGGGCGTATCGTGAGGATATTGGTAGCCAACGCCTCGTCCTAAGTCAGCTGCGCCTTTATAGTGGCTATCTTTTAAATGGGCTGGAATTTCGCCGACCAATCCGTTACGAATATCGGCTAAAGCACCATCAATTGCTAAATAGGCACTGTTTGATTTTGGTGATAAACATAAATCAACGACCGCTTGAGCTAGCGGAATGCGTGCTTCCGGGAAACCTAATTTTTCAGCTGCTTGGACAGCTGTGACAGTGCGAGCGGCTGCGGCAGGATTAGCTAGTCCGATATCCTCATAGCCAATCACCATTAAACGTCGACAAATACTTACTAAATCGCCGGCTTCAACTAAACGAGCTAAATAGTGCATGGCCGCATCAACATCGCTTCCTCGAATAGATTTTTGCAAGGCCGAAATCACGTCATAGTGGGCATCACCTTTTTTGTCATGAGTTAAGGCTTTGCGTTGGACGCATTCTTCAATGACTGCAAGTGTTAGTTGTATCGTGCCGTCTTCGTCAGGTTGCGTTGACTTGACCGCCAATTCTAAAGCATTTAAGGCGCTACGTAAATCACCATTGGTTGCCCGTGATAAATGCAACAGAGCGTCGTCTGTTAAGCGGGTTTGATAAAGACCAAGTCCGCGTTCTTCATCACTTAGTGCTTGCTTAATGGCCGCTTGAATATCGGTTTCATTCAGCGATTTGACTTCAAAAATTTGACAACGACTGCGAATCGCTGGATTGATACTAATATAAGGATTCTCAGTTGTTGCGCCTATCATAATAATTTTGCCGTTTTCTAAGAAAGGTAAGAGAAAATCTTGTTTCGTCTTGTCTAAACGATGGACTTCATCAAGCAGTAAAATCACTGTGCCACTCATTTTGGCTTCTTCGGCGACAATTTGTAAATCTTTTTTAGTATCGGTTGCGGCGTTCAACATACGGAAAGCATAACGCGTTGAACCGGCAATCGCACTAGCGATACTGGTTTTACCGGTGCCTGGTGGGCCGTATAAAATCATCGAAGACAACATTTTGGCGTCAACCATGCGGCGAATAATTTTGCCTTCACCGACTAAGTGTTGTTGTCCAAAGACTTCTTCGATATTGCGTGGTCGCATGCGAAAAGCTAACGGTTGTTGCATGAGACGACCTCCTTTGAAATATTCTTGCCTCTATTATACCATAGGGCACGTTTTAACTAGTAAGTTTACTACTTAATTGGCGTGCTTTGTGGTAAGATTTGAGTATCAAATTTGAGGAGCACATGATGAAAAAATTTGTCCATCACTTATGCATTCAAACCAATGATTATCAAGCGAGTTTAGCTTTTTATCAAGCACTAGGTTTTGAATTAAAACAAGAAACAGCCGGTTTTCACGGGCGCGAGTATAATACTTGGCTAGAGCTAAATGGTTTTTATATCGAACTACAAACAGGTAAACAAGCACTGGCAGCATATGACAAAGAAACTTGTGGAATACCACATTTTTGTCTATATGTGGATGAGTTGGAAATGATGTTAAGCGAATTGGAAACTTTAGGAGTGGTTTTTTTAGAAAAAAACGGTGGCAAGATTTATTCAGTTGAAGGTGGTCGATTATTTAAGGTGAAGGCACCAGAGGGAACCATTATTGAATTTCGAGACACGTTAGCAATCTAGCGTAAAGCGCGTTTTTTTAGTATGATAGGGAAGACCAATAGGAGAGGAAGTAACAACCATGAAAAAAAAGAACATGTTGGAATTTTTAGATAAACAATTAGAAAAAGAGATGAAAGACTACGACTTTGCGATTGATTGGAACACCAAAGAGCATACAGTTGAAGTGATGGTGGTGTTATACGCACATAATAATCAAAGTGTGACGATTGCTGATTTAGACGGCATTGAGTCGGAAGAAGAAGTGATTGAATTTGAAGACGCGATTTTATTAGCACCTGAAGGCAAGTACCAAGGCGACCCTCATGATTACTTAGCAGTATTACCTTACGCTGGGAAAAAAGGCATGAAGCAAGGCACGATCGAAGCGATTGCTAAATATTTATACCAAGTAGTGGAGCAAGGCGAAAGCGACTTGATGGATTTCTTACAAGATGAAACGCAAGAAGTCTTCGAATTATTGTGGGATGACGCGGCTTTTGCAGAAGTAGAACAAGCCCAATTAGCTAAATCTCAAGGCCAAACAGAATGGCCATACCCACGCTATTAGTCGCGTGTTGAAATGTGAAAGAAAAGAGGAACCATCATGAATTGGACAGAAGTAAAAGTTATCACGGAAACAGAAGCAGTTGAGGCGATTTCGAATATCTTAATGGAAGCAGGCGCAAGTGGCGTCTCAATCGAAGATGCGCAAGACTTAATCAACTACTCGGAAGATAAATTTGGTGAGTATATCAATAAAGAAGAAATCGAACATGTTCGCGAAGGGGCACATGTGATTGCGTATTTCCCCGAAACGATTTTCTTACCGGAAGTGTTGCCGGTGATTAAAGAGCAAATCGCAAAATTACCTGAATATGGCTTAAATATCGGATCAGGAGAAGTATCAACGAACGAAGTGGCAGAGAAAAACTGGGAGACTGCTTGGAAAAAATATTACCATCCAGTGCAAGTCAGTCGTTTCTTAACGATTGTACCGGAGTGGGAAAGTTATGAGCCAAAACATGCCGATGAACGTATTATTTATATGGATCCAGGCATGGCGTTTGGAACAGGCACGCATCCAACCACATTTTTAACGTTACATGCTTTAGAAAGTTACTTACGTGGGGGAGAAACCTTGCTTGATGTTGGGACAGGTTCAGGTATTTTAAGTATTGCGGCGAAACATTTTGGCGCAGGCGATGTTTATGCTTACGACTTAGATGAAGTGGCAGTAGCCTCGGCGCAACAAAATATCGACTTAAATCCGGTCGCAAAAGATGTTAAAATTGCACCGAATGATTTATTAAAAGGGATTGATATTCAAGCAGATGTAATTGTTGCTAACATCTTGCCACACATTATTTTATTAATGATTGAAGACGCGTGGAACTTGTTACCTGAAGGCGGTAAATTTATCGTGTCAGGCATTATTACGGAAAAAGAACCAAGCATTATGGAAAAAATGACAGAAGTTGGCTTTAGCTTGCAACAAAAATTCCAACAACAAGATTGGTTAGCGTTAGTCTTTGAAAAACCTGTGAAAGACGAGGAATAAGCATGCAGCGTTACTTTATGTTGAAGTCGATTGAGGAAGTTGACGACCAAGCGATTGAGGTTACGGGTGAAATTTTCCACCACATGTCGCGCGTGATGCGAATGAAACCTGAGGAACAAGCGTATTTAGTGTTTGATGAGCAACTTGTAGTTAAAGCTGAGATTACGGAGTTGTTTGATAACTATTTGACGATGAAGGTAGTAGAACGAATTGAAAAGTCAACCGAACTGCCAGTTGATGTGACGTTATTCTGTGGTTTTCCAAAAGGGGATAAGTTAGAGCTAATTACGCAAAAAACAACGGAATTAGGCGCCCATCATATTGTGGGCTTTCCTAGCAAAACCTCGATAGTGAAATGGAATGACAAAAAGCGTAGTCAAAAGCAAGAGCGTTTAGAAAAAATTGCCCGTGAAGCAGCTGAGCAATCTCATCGCAGTGTATCACCGGATGTCTTGCTATTGGCGGATATCAATGAAATGTACAACATGTTAGCTCAATACGATCATGTCTTAGTGGCATTTGAAGAAGCAGCTAAAGAAGGTGAACATGCGCAACTGGTTCAAACTTTAAATGCTATTCAACCTGGTGAGAAAATTGCCTTTATTTTCGGTCCTGAAGGCGGCATAACGCCTAAAGAGATTGAACAATTTGAAACACGAGGCGCCAAAGTGTGTGCGCTAGGGCCACGTATTTTAAGAACCGAAACGGCACCATTTTACGCATTAAGTGCCTTGAGTTATCATTTAGAATTACAAGGGTAATTAAAGAATATTAATGAAAGCTGATAATCAATGGTTAATGACTTGATTTATCGGCTTTTTTTGTGATACGCTTTAGTTCATAAAAGGGTTGTGATAATACTGAAGGGTGGATTGAAAAATGGAAATATTAGTGACGTTCGATGAAAACTATCGTTTGCCATTTAAAGTGATGGTCAGTTCGCTTGTGAATAATAATCCGGAAGTCAAAGAGATGACCATTTATTTAGTACATCGCTCAATTTCGACCGCAACATTGAAAGAGTTAACCGCTTATTGTGAATTTTTAGGGATAACTTTAATTGATATTAAAGTTGATAGTACTTTATTTAAAGACGCACCGATTACGAAGCGTTATCCCCAAGAGATGTATTATCGATTATTAGCGCCGAATCTTTTACCCAAGCATGTGGAAAAAATCTTGTATTTAGATCCGGATATTCTAATTATTAATTCATTGAGAAAATTGTGGGAATTAGACTTAAGAGAAGCAACTTTCGCAGCAGCGGCACACACGGGAATGACCGAGATAGCAAACAATTTTAATCGTTTGCGTTTAGGAACGAAGCATGACTATTATAATTCTGGCATTATTTTGATGGATTTAGTAAAAGCGCGTGAGTTAATCAAAGCCGAGGATATTTTTAATTATGTGTCAGATAATAGTAAAGCGTTAGTGTTACCAGATCAAGATGTCTTCAATGCATTGTATGGTAAAGAAACGTTAGCCATTCCTGATGAATTATGGAATTATGATGTGCGTAACTATTCTAATTATTTGCTACGTAGCAAAGGTGAGGATACATTAGGTTGGGTAATTCAACATACTTCGATTTTGCATTTTTGTGGTAGTAACAAACCGTGGCAAACGTTCTATACGAATTCTTTTGGTGCGCTATATAAGCACTACATGGCGATTACGAGTCGTAATGAAGAACAAGTGGCTTTATTAAGTATATAATGACGAAATAAAACTGATGGCGGACAATAAAGTGGATTCGCCCATCAGTTTTTTATTTTTTTCACAATCTTAGCGAAAATGTCCTTGAATTAGTGGGCTTTCATTGAAAAAATACGCATTAATCGTTATAATATTAACAAACTATCACGATGAAACACACGTCAGGTGTGTTTTTTTTAAACAGTCGTAAAGGGGAGTGAAGCTGATGCCAAAAGAAAGAAATTTGACCGCTGATGAAATTATTAAACTTGTGTCTAAATATATGAATCCAGAACATGTCGCCTTTGTCAAAAAAGCGAGTGACTTTGCGGAAACAGCACATGAAGGGCAAGTCAGAAAATCCGGCGAAAAATATATTATCCATCCGATACAAGTAGCCGGTATTTTAGCCGAATTAAGAATGGATCCGTATACTGTGGCAACCGGTTTCTTACATGACGTTGTTGAAGATACTGATGTAACCTTAGAACAGTTAACCGAAGAATTTGGTGAAACCGTGTCGATGTTAGTCGATGGGGTGACAAAATTAGGGAAAATTAAATATAAATCTCACGAAGAGCAATTGGCTGAAAACCACCGTAAGATGTTGATGGCGATGTCTAAAGACTTGCGTGTCATCATGGTGAAATTGGCTGACCGATTGCACAACATGCGCACGTTGAAGCACTTACGTGAGGATAAACAGCGTCGTATTGCAAAAGAAACGATTGAAATTTATGCACCATTGGCTCATCGTTTGGGGATTAGTCGTATTAAATGGGAATTAGAAGATACAGCTCTACGTTATATTAATCCACAACAATATTACCGCATCGTGTCATTAATGAACTCAAAACGTGATGAACGCGAAGCTTATATTGACGGAACCGTTAATCAAATTCGTGAAGCAACTGAAGAACTAGGGATTTACGGTCAAATATACGGCCGACCAAAACATATTTATTCTATTTATTGTAAAATGCGTGACCAAAAGAAAGAATTTGAAGAGATTTATGACTTACTAGCGATTCGTGTCTTAGTCGATACGATTAAAGATTGTTACGCTGTGTTGGGGGCGATTCACACAAAATGGAAGCCTATGCCAGGTCGCTTTAAAGATTATATTGCGATGCCAAAAGCGAACATGTATCAATCGCTTCATACGACCGTGATTGGACCAAAAGGTAATCCGGTTGAAATTCAAATTCGTACTCATGAGATGCATGAAATTGCTGAATTCGGGGTAGCAGCTCACTGGGCTTATAAAGAAGGCAAAACTGATAAAGTGGAAGAAAACAGTGAAGCAAAACAATTAAGTTGGTTTAGAGAATTAATTGAGCTTCAAGATGAAAGTACAAATGCTTCTGACTTTATGGAAGGTGTTAAGGGCGATATTTTCAAGGATAAAGTTTATGTATTCACACCTAAAGGCGACGTAACCGAATTGCCACAAGGCTCTGGGCCATTGGATTTTGCCTACAACGTTCATACCGAGGTAGGGAATAAAACGACGGGTGCAAAAGTGAATGGCAAAATGGTCCCACTTGATTACAAACTAAAAAACGGTGACATTATCGAAGTCTTGACGTCAGCCAATTCGTTTGGTCCAAGTCGTGACTGGATTAATTTAGTTACCACTTCTCGTGCGAAAAATAAAATTCGTCGCTTCTTCAAAGAACAAGACCGTGATTTTAACATCGCTAAAGGAAAAGAAATGCTTGAAAAGCAACTTCATTCCCTAGATTTTAACGTTAAAGAAGTGTTATCTAAAGCTAATATTCAAGAAGTGTTAGAAAAATATCATTTCAATTCAGAAGATGAAATGTACGCAGTAATCGGTAATGGAGAAGTGACACCGCTAACGATGGCCAATCGTTTCACCGAAGATGAGCGTCGCAAACGCGAAGAGACGAAGAAACAAGAAAAAATGGAAGAGATGCTAAAACAACCACCGAAAAAAGAAGCAGACGTGATGAAAGTCCGTCATGAAGGTGGTATTGTGATTCAAGGCGTTGAAAATTTACTTGTGCGTATTAGTGGCTGTTGTAATCCGGTACCTGGTGATGACATTGTGGGGTATATTACTAAAGGTCGTGGTGTCTCGATTCACCGTAAAGACTGTCCAAATGTTAGCAATAGTGAAGAGGCGCAACAACGTTTGATTGAAGTTGAGTGGGAAGACACATTAGCCGTAAATTCAACAAAAGAATATGTGGCAAACATTGAAATATATTGCTATAACCGCAATGGTTTGTTGAATGATGTCTTGAATATTGTCAATAGTGCTACTAAGAACTTGATGGGCGTAGAAGCTCGCCAAGGAAAAAATAACACTGCAACCATTCAATTACGTGTTAGTATTAAAAATTTAAGTCATTTAGAACGCTTAGTCGATAAAATTAAATCAGTTCCTGATGTTTATAGCGTTCGTCGAACAAAAGGATAGGAGTTTTATAGATGAAGGCTGTTGTACAAAGAGTTTCTGAAGCTAGTGTGACAATTGAAGGGCAACTAATTTCAGATATTAAGCAAGGTTATATGATTTTACTAGGCGTTAAACAAGGCGACACGCAAGCCGATGCGGATTATTTAATTAGAAAAATCGCCAACTTACGCGTCTTTGAAGATACAGAGGGCAAAATGAATTTAGGGATTAAAGACATTGACGGTCAAATTTTGTCGATTTCCCAGTTTACGCTGTTAGCTAATACCAAAAAAGGCAATCGCCCAAGTTTCATTGAAGCCGAAAGTCCAGAAGCTGCGAATCAAATGTATCAATACTTTAATGAAGGTCTACGAAAAGAAGGTTTAATCGTTAAAGAAGGGCAGTTTGGTGCTGACATGAAAGTGTCTCTAATCAATGACGGCCCGGTAACCATTATCTTTGATACAGAACATAAAGGTGCTTGAGTGAGCATTTATCCCAGGGAATAATTGGTGTATTCAAAGTATTAATTAAAGTATCAGACAAAAAGACAAGCCCAGCTATCATTTATGATAACGGGGCTTGTTTTTTCTATTCAAAATAGGTTGTTAAGGCTTCAGCAACGGCTGTCGCCACTTTTTTCTGATAGGACTTCGTGCTAAATTCAGCTAGGTCAGTTGAGTTGTTCATGAAGCCTAGTTCTAATAGCAATGCTGGTCGATCATTATCACGTAAGACTTGATAGTCTCCAAAGTCAATGCCACGGTTAGGAAGTGGTAAGTGGTTAGTCAATGATTCATTGACTATGTTGGCTAAAATCTTATTTTTCTCATCGTAATAATATGTTTTTGTTCCAGAAGCAGTATTGGCACCTTCAGTTGAATCGTAATGGAAACTAATAAACGCATCTGCTTTTGCCCGATTGCTTTTAGCTGCAATTTCAGCTAGTGGTACGAAGGAATCATCATTATGTGTCATCATGACGTTAGCCCCTAGTGCTTCAAGTTCTTTTTTGACATAATTAGCGGTTGCTAGGGTAATTGTTTTTTCGTAGATGGTTTCATCAGGACTGATTGAGCCGACATCTGAGCCACCATGACCAGGGTCTAGCATAATAGTTGCTTCTGCAATTGAACTGACGTTACTGTTGCTTAATTGTTTAGCGGTTGATACAACCCAATTAGCGACATAACCGGTTTGCCCGTCGCTTGTTTTAACTTGATACCAATCATTTTGTTCAGCGACAACTTCGATTGGTTTACCAAAGTTAACGATTTCAAGGACTGCTCCATCAATCGAAGCTTCTTGGCGAATTTTGACTTCATCTTGACGTCCATAGACGGTTTTTATTGAAGATGTCTGTGAGTCTTTACTACTGTCAGGTTTGCTGGTGTCAGTAATCGTTAATAAGTCACTGAAAATCCAACCGCTTTTACCATCCACTTCGACTTGTGACCAACCATTTGCTTCGTTAGTGATTAAGACGGTAGTGTCTTTCTTTACTTTTGTTACAACGTCACTATCTATATCGGCTTTTGCTCGAAGGTTAGTTTCATCGGTATTAACGGTTGCTTTGATACTTGTTATGGCGGTGCTAGCACTGTTTTCAGCAATTAACCAACTTGCAATCCAACCTTTTGTATTATTGGGTAAGACGACTTGATACCATTTGTCTTTTTTATCGATGATTTCAACTTCATCGCCTTTTTTTACTTGAGACGTGATATCGTAGTCCAAACCAGGACCAAGACGAACGTTAAGTGCTAAGGATTCAATTGTAACTAAATCTTTTGGTTTATAGGTGACAAATGCTAATATTACAAGGGCGATAACGGATAAATGAATTATTAGCAATTTAATTGCGGGTTTCTTTATTAATTTTTTTAACATAATTTCCTCCGTAGAGTTTAAACTCCACATTATTATAACAAAAAAAATAGTAAAGCAATATATTTAATTGTAGGAATAACCATGATTTGTGAAATTTTAATAAAGTTAAGCTTAAATAAGATGAGAAAAATAAAGTAGTCATTATAAATGGAAGTAGGCCGAAAATATAGGGTTGTTTTCAACCTGAGATATAGTTTAGCAGTAGATAGCTTTCATGTTGAATTCTACATAATTCAAGACGAACTTGAATAGAGAATTAGAAACGTTTTTAGATAATGGCCATAAGATAACAATTATTAGGCCTAAAGTAAAATTGCTGAGTTCTTGGTCCTATGGGGAATGGGTGAACGTAACACGATAAAGTGAGCCAGAAATTAATAAGAATGACTGTCTAATGAATTTATATTACTCGATATTACCCGTGATTCTTGACAAAAGAGCACTTTTCTAGTACCTTTGAACTTGTAAACAATTTAAAATCGAAGATAGAGAGAGTACCACTTTGAAGATGTTAAGAGAGAACAACAGTTGCTGAGAGTTGTTTCATTGAAAAAGAGGGAAGGACACTCTGGAGATAGATGTTGATTAAGCCATCTCGCGTACGACGCGTTACATCGTTTGAGAAGAAAGTAGACTCGGTCTCTTTCAAATGTAGGTGGTACCACGTGTGAATTCATTCGTCCTTGTTTTTTTAAACAAGGGCTTTTTTTGTAGATTAAGGAGGATAAGAAATGAGCAGTTATCAAAGACCTAGAGGGACTTCGGATATTTTACCTGGCGAAGTTGAAAAATGGCAGTTCGTTGAAGGCAAAGCACGCGAAATTTTTAAAAACTATCAATTTCACGAAATTAGAACGCCAATGTTCGAACACTATGAAGTAATTTCTCGTAGTGTAGGAGATACGACTGATATCGTATCAAAAGAAATGTATGATTTTTATGACAAAGGGGAGCGCCATGTGACGTTACGTCCTGAAGGGACAGCGCCAGTAGTACGTGCCTTTGTTGAAAATAAACTATACGGTCCAGAATTCCAAAAGCCATATAAAACTTACTATATTGGACCAATGTTCCGTTATGAGCGTCCAAAAACTGGTAGGCTACGTCAATTCCACCAAATCGGTGTGGAAGTGTTCGGTAGTAAAAATCCAGCGACAGACGTTGAAGTGATGATGATGGCTTTAGATTTCTATCGTGAAATCGGCTTGAAAGAATTAAAATTAGTGATTAACTCATTAGGGGATAAAGAAAGTCGTGCGAACTACCGTCAAGGGCTAATCGATTATTTAACACCTTTTTATGAAGAATTAAGTCAAGATTCAAAAAATCGTTTTGAAAAAAATCCTTTACGTATTTTAGATAGTAAAGACAAAAAAGACATCGAAATTGTGAAAAATGCGCCGTCTATTTTAGATCATTTAACAGAAAATTCACAAAAACACTTTGACACAGTTAAAGAAATGTTAGATGTGATGAACGTGAAATATGAAATTGATCACCGTATGGTTCGTGGATTGGACTACTACAACGATACAATTTTTGAAATCATGAGTGAATCAAAAGTTTTTGATGCGCCAATTGCAGTCGGTGGTGGTGGTCGCTACAGTGGTTTAGTTGAAGAACTAGGTGGACCAGAAACACCAGGCTTTGGCTTTGGTTTAGGAATCGAAAGAACATTATTAGCGATTAATGCGGAAGGTGGCGAGATGCCAATCGCCCAACCACTTGACGTCTACATCGTTGGTTTAGGTGAAGAAACAAATGTTGAAACATTGAAACTTGTGCAAACGATTCGTCAAGCTAACTTCTCAGCTGAACGTGATTTCCTTTCACGTGGTGCCAAAGCACAGTTCAAAACAGCGAACCGCTTAAATGCTAAACTAGTGATGACTCTAGGTGGTAACGAATTAGAACAACAAGTCGTGCAAGTGAAAAACATGGCAGAAGGTATTGAAAAAACAATCCCACTGGCTGATGTTTACAACGACTTTGCAAAAGTATATCAAGAAATGATGGCAAATTAGTTATTTGTTAATTTAGAAAAGGTGGAAATTATGAGTAAACGTACAATGTATGGAGGCTTAGTCTCTAAAGAAGTAATTGGCCAAACCGTCACATTAAAAGGTTGGGTACAAAAACGTCGTGACTTAGGTGGATTAATTTTTATCGACTTACGTGACCGCGAAGGAATCGTCCAAGTTGTTATTAATCCAGAAAATGCTAAAGCAGCTTGGGAAGTGGCGGACAAATGTCGTTCTGAGTATGTTATTGAAGTAACGGGTGAAGTCGTAGCACGTGAAGGCGCAGTTAACCCAAATATGAAGACCGGTGAAATCGAAGTTTTAGCGAGTGAAGTGGTCATTTTAAATGAAGCCAAAACTCCACCATTTACGATTGATGACGAAGGAAACGTAAACACTGAAACACGTTTACAATATCGTTATATTGATTTACGTCGTCCGAAAATGTTAAACAACTTAAAAATTAGACATCAAGCAAGTAAGGCTATTCGTAACTTTTTAAATAGTGAAGATTTCTTAGAAGTAGAAACACCTTATTTAGACAAATCAACACCAGAAGGCGCGCGTGACTACTTAGTGCCATCACGTGTGAACAGTGGTCATTTCTACGCATTACCACAATCACCACAATTACGTAAGCAGTTATTAATGGGAGCTGGCGTTGATCGTTACTATCAAATCGCCCGTTGTTTCCGTGACGAAGATTTACGTGGTGACCGCCAACCAGAATTTACCCAGGTCGATATCGAAACAAGCTTCTTAGAGCCTGAAGATATCCAAACATTAACAGAAAACATGTTAGCAAACGTGATGAAAGAAGTCTTGAACGTTGAAATCAACACACCATTCCCACGTATGAGCTATCAAGAAGCTATGGCCCGTTTTGGTTCAGATAAACCTGACACACGTTTTGGTTTAGAATTAATCGATATGGCACCAGTAGTGGCTGATGTTGAATTCAGAGTGTTCCAATCAGCGTTAGAAAATGGTGGCCAAGTCAAAGCAATCGTGGCACCTCAAGCAGCTGAAAAATATTCTCGTAAAGACTTAGATGCTTTAGGTAAAGATTTATCACAATTTGGCGCTAAAGGTTTAGCTTGGGTTAAAGTAACGGAAGAAGGTCTAAACGGCCCAATCGCGAAATTCTTAACTGAAAAACAAGCTGAAATTATCGCGCATGTTGACGCTAAAGTCGGCGACTTAATTTTATTTGTGGCAGATGAAGCTAGCGTTGTGGCAGCTTCATTAGGTGCATTACGTTCTCGTATGGCAAAAGAATTAGACCTAATTGATACAAATGCCTACAACTTCTTATGGATTGTTGACTGGCCATTACTTGAGTATGATGAAGAAGCAGGTCGCTATGTGGCAGCTCACCATCCATTTACACGTCCAAAAGCGGAAGATATTCCATTATTAGAAACAGCACCAGAAAAAGTTTACGCTGAAGCATATGATGTAGTTTTAAATGGTTACGAATTAGGTGGCGGTTCAAGCCGTATTTACACACGTGACTTACAAGAGAAAGTTCTAGAAGTTGTTGGCTTTACGAAAGAAGAAGCTAATAACCAATTTGGTTTCTTATTAGAAGCTTTAGAGTTAGGATTCCCTCCACACGGTGGTATTGCTTTAGGTTTAGACCGTTTAGCAATGTTACTTGCAGGTGAAGACAATATTCGTGAAGTAATTGCCTTCCCTAAAAATAACCGTGCAATTGATCCGTTGAACAGTGCGCCGAGTATTGTATCAGACGCTCAACTAGCTGAATTAACACTAAGTGTCGTTAAAACACAAGACGAAGCTTAGTCTTATATCTAATTAATGTAACAGTTACCTCGTTTAATGATTCCATTTGAACGAGGGCTGTTTTGTAGGAACAATTAATCAAGCAAGCGAGTTGGATAGGTAAAAATAAGTAGTTGGACAGAATGATTAAAGAGGTGTGCAGAAATGAGGAAAGAATCGTTTCTTACGCAATCCAATCATGAATATTTAAAAAAAGTTAGTATCGCAGTAGTCGTCGCTTTAATGTCTTCCATTGCCTTAAATGTTTTTTGGCATCCTGGAGGAATTTATGCAAGTGGCGTGACCGGAATTGGGCAAATTATTGATACATTATTAGAGAAACTGTTTGGTATTAATCTACCTTTTTCTGTCATTTACTATGGCTTGAATGTTCCTTTATTTATAATTTCATGGTGTATGCTGAGTAAGAAATTTACTATATTTACTGTAATGGTAGTATCTTTTACTGCGATTGCATTAAATTTTGTACCGGCCACGCCGTTAACGACGGACCCACTGTTATGTTCTGTGTTTGGGGGCGCAATTAATGGATTTGGTGTTGGACTAGGGTTGAAAAATGGTGTTTCAACTGGTGGTCTAGATATTATCGCTTTAGCAATTCGCAGGAAGACTGGCAAATCAGTTGGATCAGTAGCGATTGTTTTTAATGTCATGATTGCCTTAATCGCAGGGGCATTATTTGGTTGGCGTTATGGTTTTTACAGTGTCTTAAGTTTCTTTATTAGTGGGAAAGTAATGGACGCAACTTATACGAAGCAACAGAAAATGCAAGTGATGATAATTACCAAACATCCGCAAGAAATTATTGATGCGTTGCGTAAAGAAATGCGTCGTGGTGTAACGATTATTGATGGCGCTAAAGGTGCGTATGACGGACAACAGCAAACAATGCTTTTTACAGTTATAACCGCATTTGAAATGCATACGTTAGAAGACGTGATGAAAGAGACGGATCCAAAAGCTTTTGTGAGTATTTCCGAAAAAGTAAGAATTTTAGGAAATTTTTACGATCCAGGGTTATAATAGAAGAATAGTTAACTATTAAAGGAGACGATAATATGACAACAATTGATTGGACAAAAGAAGTTGAGGCTCGTAAAGAAGCCTTGTTAGAGGATTTATTTGGTTTATTACGTGTACCAAGTGTGCGTGAAGATGACAAAGCAACGGCTGATGCACCTGTAGGACCAGGACCTAAAGAAGCCTTATTACACTTTTTAGCATTAGGTGAACGCGACGGTTTTGTAACGAAAAATGTTGAAAACATTGCAGGACATATTGAATTTGGTGCCGGTGATGAAACATTAGGTATTTTCAGTCACGTTGACGTAGTACCTGTTGGAACTGGTTGGGACACAGACCCATTTGAACCTGTGATTAAAGACGGACGTATTTATGCACGTGGTTCAAGCGATGACAAAGGTCCTTCAATGGCTGCTTACTATGCAATCAAAATGATTAAAGAATTAGAATTACCAACTTCTAAACGTATCCGTTTAATTATCGGAACAGACGAAGAAAGTAGCTGGAAATGTGTTGACCGTTACTTAGAAGTTGAAGAAACACCAGATTTCGGTTTTGCTCCAGATGCGGAATTCCCAATTATTAACGGTGAAAAAGGAAACGTGACAGTTTCGTTAAATCTTGCAGGAGAAAACGAAGGAGCTGTGAAATTAATCAGCTTCAAAGCTGGTTTACGTGCCAACATGGTACCAGAATCAGGAACAGCAGTTTTAGAAGTAACTGATGCAGATGTATTAGCATCCATTACCGCTGACTTAGAAAAATATGTAACAGAACAAGGCATCTCAGGTGAGGTGACTATTGATGGTTCAACAGTCACAGTCTTTATTAAAGGTAAATCAGCTCATGGTGCTAGCCCACATTTAGGTATTAACGGTGGCACACACTTAGCAAACTTTTTAAACCAATATGCTTTTGAAGGCAATGCTAAAACATACATCAACACTATTGCAACTTTCTTACACGATGATACTAAAGGTGAGAAAATAGGCGTGGCAATCGCTGATGATATCATGGGTGAATTATCACTTAACGTTGGGGTCTTCAAATTCGACGTAACAAGTGCTGATAACTCAGTAATTTTAAACATGCGCTACCCTAAAGGAACTGACGAAGCCACAATTGGTCAACAAATTGCTGATAGCTTAGCAGCAACTGATTTTGCTGTTGAAGTACTTGAAGGTGGTAAAGGCCCTCACTACGTACCAGAAGATGATGAATTAGTGAAAACTTTATTATCAGTATACGAAGAACATACTGGTCTTAAAGGTCATGGACAAGTTATCGGTGGTGGTACATTTGGTCGTTTATTAGAACGTGGTGTCGCTTATGGTGCAATGTTCCCAGACAGCATTGACACAATGCACCAAGCTAATGAATTTATGGCGTTAAACGATTTATTCCGTGCGACAGCGATCTACGCTGATGCAATTTATCGTTTGGTCAAATAAGCTAATTATTAAACAGAAGGAGTCTGAGCTAACTATTATTGTTAGTCGGACTTCTTTTTTATAAGATAGTTGTTTGTTTTTTGGGCGTTTTGTTTTATAATGGGAGCTAACTAATTAGATTTTGGGGGTGGAACAATGGAGTATCCGTTGTTAAAAAATAAAATGCCTGAGAATATAAAAAAAGTTTGGCTAAAAAGTTCACTCGTTACGTCGTTTGTTTTTTTAGCAATTGGGGGAATAGGCATAGGCGTTGCTTGGTGGTTCAAGCAGCTATCAGGTATTTGGTTAATGGCTATTATTATTTATTTCTGTTTAGTTGTCGGCATAAAATTGTTTGATTTAGTACTTATACCTTATCGCTATCGTTTTCATCGCTATGAAGTGACGCCTGAGGATCTAGCATTTCAAAATGGTTATATCTTTAGAGCAACAACTTACGTTCCTATCAATCGGATACAGCATATTGAGACGAAACAAGGCCCATTTTTGAGACAGGCCAACTTGATGGCGGTTACCATTCATACTGCTGCGACTAGTCACAGTGTTGAAGGTTTAACTGTCGAACAAGCACAAGAACTGCGTCAACAAATAATCACGATGATAAAGGTGGCGGAGCAAGATGTCTAATAAAGCACATTTTCATCCGTTTTCTGTCTTAGTCGAATTCATTCGACATCTTAAAAGTTGGTTCTTTGTGTTTGTATTAGGCTACATCAATTTGAAATCTTCGGCTTATTTTTGGTTAGGTGCCGGCTCTGTTGTGTTTTTGATTTTGATGATAACCGTGATTGGTTATTGGTCAAGTTACTATCAAATTACAAACGAACATATCGTGATTTACAAAGGGCTTGTTAATAAACGAGAAACCATTATTCCTTATAACCGAATTCAAACGCTTAAGCAGCGTCAATGGTTCTTTTTGAAACCTTTCCATCTTGTACAATTATTAATTGAGACGGCAGGTGGTGATAATGATGAACCGGAAGCCTCTCTACCAGTGATTAAGGAAGAGACGGTGCAGCTGATTGAACACTATCGTCGCTCTAACCAACAAATAAATCAGGTAGAAAAGGAGCCTGAGGTGGTTCCTACTAGCGACAACATAGACTTGTTTGACTTAAGAAGTGCTGATACAGACGAGCAAACGAAAGAGAGTAAGACAGTATCTGCTCAATATACGATAACTAATCAAGATATATTAATGTTTGCGTTGACTGATTTAGGGATGATGACGGCGATGTTTACGTTATTCTTTTTTCTTCAAGAATATTTGCCTAAAAAATGGTTTGACAAAATTAGCAAGGAATCTCTTGAACTGCTGCAAGCGGGTTGGTTATTGACGATTAGTATTTGTTTAATAGTAGTGGTCATCATGGCAGCTTTTAGTGTGATGAAAAGTTTAATGAAGTATTATCAGTTTAAGGTTGAACGTGAGGAGAGAACTCTGACAATTGAGAGTGGCCTATTTGAGCGCAAAACACAAAAAATTCCGTTAACCAAAATTCAAGGAATCAAAATTAAGCAACCATTGATGCGGAAATTATTTGGGATTGTCAGTGTGGAATTATCTTTGGCAGGCGGTCAGTCAGCCGACGATATGGATACTAGTGATCAAACGCTTTATTTATTACCGATTGTTAGAGAATATCAGGTATTTACGACGTTAAATCAGTTGTTACCAGAATGGCAATTTGAACAGCCTGATCTTAAGTTTACGAGTCGTGATAGTCTTTGGTATTTTTTACGATGGAAGTTGTTGGCGGCTGTCATTGTAACAGCGGTTGTTAGTTATTTTTCATTCCGTATGGCAAGTTTGGTAGGGATAGGTATAGTTTTACTAAGTTTGTTAAGTGCGTGGCTACAGTCTCACTTTCAAGGCTATGCGATTCAATCAACTTCTCGACTGTGTCTTCAATCCTTCAAGTTTGGAACCAAAACTATGACCTTTGTGGAAAAAGAAAAAGTTCAGGCCTTCGCTGAAAAGACAGGGAAATGGCTTTATCAGAAGCAATTAGGGCATGTGAGTCTATGGGTTAAAGCGAGTTTAGCAGATGAAGAGGTTTGTTTACGTTATTTGAATTTTGGCGATATTCGCAAACTTAAACAGTTTTATCGTGAAGTAGAATAAAAAAAGGTTCGCTGGCAAAGTGCCGGCGAACCTTTTCGTATAGGTATTGTTGGAGATGTTTAGAGGATAATATTTTCGTCGTCCTGCGCATATTGCTCAAAAGTAAAACATGTCCTCAAACACTTGAAAAAACGGGCTTTCGAAGGTAACTCCTCAGAAAAATCTTAAATACTCTCAAAAATTGTTGCACAATTTTCATCGTATTTGAGATTTTTATCGGAGCTGATCGCCTTCTCAAGCACCTACAGTAACCCGTGTTCTCTGTACCATTCGTCTGGTTTGTAGACCCATTCGTGTTGGTCTTTGGCTAGTAAGTCAAAGGCTTCGGCTGGGCCCATCGTACCGGCTGGATAGGTTGGAATTGGTTGTGAGTCGTTATCCCAAGCTTGTCTGATAACATCGACTATACGCCATGATTGTGACACTTCATCCCAGTGAGTAAAGTTCGTCGCGTCACCTTGTAGGGCATCTAAGATTAATTTTTCGTAAGCTTCAGGGCTATTTGCCACAACATCTGTTGGTGTGCGGAAATCTAATTTAACTGGATCGATTTCAAAGCCAGGTCCAGGTTCTTTACCGTTTAGTGATAGCGAGAACCCTTCTGTTGGTTGAATATAAATCGTTAAAATATTTTGTGGTAATTTCTCACAGATGTCTTCTTGTGAGAAAATATTGGTTGGTGTTGCTTTAAATACTATATTAATTCGAGCAGCTTTTGTTGATAATTGTTTACCTGTACGAATATAGAACGGCACACCTTTCCAACGGAAGTTATTGATTTCTAACTTACCTGCTACGAACGTTTCAGTACGAGATTCAGGATTAACGTTAGGCTCATCTACATATGAGATGATGTCTTCATTTTTGAAACGATTTGCGACATATTGTCCACGAACAAAATTGTCTAATGCTTCTTGTTCGTTGTAAATTTTCACTGCGTTTAAGGCTTTAATTTTTTCTTCACGAATTTCTTTTTCGGTAAAGTTATTTGGTGCTTCCATTGCAAGCAATGCAACTACTTGTAAGATATGATTTTGAATCATGTCTTTTAAAGCACCACTTTTATCGTAATAACCGCCACGTTCTTCAACTCCCAAGTCTTCAGCTAGTGTGACTTGAATGTTGTCGATATAGCGATTGTTCCAAAGTGATTCAAAAATATTATTACCAAAACGAACAGCTGAAATGTTTTGAATCATCTCTTTACCTAAGTAATGATCGATACGGAATATTTGATCTTCTGAGAAGACTGCACGAATTTGCTCATTTAATTCAGCGGCTGTCTCATAGCTAGTTCCAAAAGGTTTTTCGATGACTAAACGGTTAAAGCCATTTTCAGTCATAATTTTTTCGGAGCTTAGATGGTTAACTATGGTACCAAAAAAGTTAGGTGCCATTGCTAAATAGAATAAACGGTTGCCTTCTAAGTTGTATTCAGCATCTAATTTATCTGCTAAATTTTTTAAATTTGTATAGTGGGTTGTATCTGTTACATCGTGAGATTGATAATAGAAATGTGAAGCGAAAGCTTTCGCTTCTTCTTCGGTTGGTTTTAAGCTGTTAATAGAAGTTGTCACGATTTCACGATAATAGTCGTCTGACCATTCACGTCGTGCCGTTCCAATTACAGCAAAATGTTCCTTTATAAATCCTTTTCGAAATAAACGAAATAGGGAAGGATATAGTTTACGTTGAGCTAAGTCGCCAGTCGCTCCGAAAATAGTAAATAGGGCAGTTTGTTCTTCGTTCATGGGTGTGGTTACCTACCTTTATAGTTATTGTTCGTTATATGGTGTTGTGTTCTAGGTTAGTTCAATAAAAACATTAGAAGCAGCTTTATAACTAATCATAATAGTTTGACCGTGTTGATTCGTCAAAGTTATGGGGCCTTCATAGGCACCAATTTTTTTGATTGTAACCGTATCATTGATTTGTAAGCCAATTTCTGCCAAATATTCTAATAAGTCGCTTTCATCTAAAACACGTTTAATGACAACTTGCTCATGTTCCTTCATAGTGCTGAGCGTTAGTTGGTTAGGTTCTTCAACAAAGGTGTCTAATGATGGAATAATACCACCGTGTGGGCAAAATTCTGGATGGTTCAAAAATGCTTCTAAGCGATTACTTAAAATATCAGATGTTGCGTGTTCCAAAATTTCAGCTTCGACGTGGACTTCCTCCCATGAGTAATTCAAATGTTCTACTAGAAAAACTTCCCATAAGCGATGCTTTCTAATTAAAGAACTAGCATAAGTCATGCCTTTTTCTGTTAATTGTACGCCTTGATAAGGTGTATGAATAACGAGTTGATCTTTTTCTAATTTAGAAATCATCTCACTAACAGAAGCTGGTGACACATTTAATCCAGCAACGATTGATTTATTAGGTATTTTATTACGATAAGCGCCTAATTCGTACATTAGTTTTAGGTAATCTTCTTTATTGGGAGTCATGAGTTGCCACCTTTCTTTCCTAACTATTTTATCACAAAAAGATAGGAATGTTAAAAACTATAGTTTTACTAACACTTAATGAGAATTTAGTTGTATAATTTTAAGATAAGGAGTTGAAACTAGGATGAAATATAGTCAAGAACATGTAGTGAAATACTACGAATGCGATGCGAGTAGCCGTTTAACTTTACCGATGCTACTAAATATCGTCATCGATACGTCTGAAGCGCAAAGTGTGCTATTAGAAAGAGACGGAGCGTATGTTAAAAACTTAGGATTAACTTGGGTTATTACTGAACATGCTATTAATATTACGCGTTTACCTAGAACCAATGAACGAATTACCGTCACAACTGAAGCGAAGGAACACAATAAGTATTTTTGTTATCGTTATTTCTGGTTGCATGATGAAGAAGGCAACGAGCTAATTAATATGATGACGACCTTTGTCTTAATGGATATGACCACGCGTAAAATGGTCAGTGTGCCAAGTGAATTGATTGAACCTTATCACAGTGAAAAAATTAAAACAATCAAACGTGGAGAAACTTTTCCAGTTTTAACCGAACAAGCGCAAACGTCGTTGTTCGATGTTCATTTTTCTGATATCGATACTAATCAACACGTGAATAATTCCCGTTATTTAGGTTGGATGGTGGATAGTTTAGATTATGACACGTTAACAAGTTATCAGCCACGTCAAGCAACGATTCGCTTTGTTAAAGAAACCCATTGTGGTGAGCAAGTAACGAGTCAGTTTGAGCAACAAACGACACAAGTCGATAATCAATTCATCAGTGTCCACCAATTAAGCGTGTCAGAGAACAAATGTGCAGAGGGCTTAATTGTTTGGCAAAAAAACTAACTGAATTATTTGTCATTCAGAGCAGAAGAGGATAGAATAAAAAAAGTTTGGTAATCAATAATGAGAAGAGGCAGACTAGCATGAAAAAATTTGACAAGTCGTTAAAATTAGAAGGTGTAAGTTATGACGTTCGTGGACCGGTTCTAGAAGAAGCGGATCGTATGATCGAAAATGGCATTAAAATATTAAGATTAAATACGGGGAACCCTGCCGCATTTGATTTTCATGCACCAGATGAAATTATTCGTGATTTGATTTTAAATGCGCGAAATTCAGAAGGCTATTCTGATTCTAAAGGGATCTTTTCAGCGCGTAAAGCGATTGAACAAGACTGCCAGTTAAAAGGATTCCATAATGTGACCATTAATGATATTTATACAGGTAATGGCGTCAGCGAATTGATTACGATGAGCATGCAAGGATTGCTTGATAAAGGCGATGAAATTTTAGTGCCCATGCCGGATTATCCGCTATGGACAGCCTCTGTTTCACTAGCAAGTGGGACGCCTGTTCATTATATTTGTGATGAAGAAGCAGAGTGGTACCCTGATATTGAAGACATTAAGAGCAAAATTACCCCAAGAACGAAAGGGATTGTCATTATTAATCCTAATAATCCAACAGGTGCATTATATCCGCGTGAGTTATTAGAAGAAATCGTGGCGATTGCTCGTGAGCATCAATTAATTTTATTTGCCGATGAGATTTATGATCGTTTAGTCATGGATGGTTTAGAACACATTCCTGTTGCGAGTATTGCACCAGATGTGTTCGTAGTAAGCTTCAATGGGTTATCAAAATCACATCGTGTTGCCGGATTCCGTGTTGGATGGATGGTGTTAAGTGGTGATAAATCACGTGTTAAAGGCTATATTGAAGGGTTAAACATGTTAGCGTCAATGCGTTTATGTTCAAATGTATTATCTCAGCAAATCGTCCAAACAGCTTTAGGTGGTTATCAAAGTGTGGATGAATTGTTATTACCAGGTGGTCGTATTTACGAACAACGTGAATTTATTCATAAAGCGATTAATGACATTCCAGGCTTAAGTGCTGTTAAACCCAAAGCAGCCTTTTACATGTTCCCGAAAATCGATACGAAAAAATTTAATATTAAGAACGATGAGCAGTTTGTATTAGATTTCTTACATGCTAAACGTACGCTGCTTGTACATGGTGGTGGATTTAACTGGCAACAACCGGATCACTTCCGAATTGTCTACCTACCACGTGTGGAAGAATTAAAATTAATGGCGGATAATATGGCAGACTTCTTACAAAACTATCGCCAAAAATAATTTAAAAAAAGACTAAAAATATAGTGAACCCTTTATGTTAGCCCAAAATCTAACGTAAGGGGTTTTTATTATGGCTAAATATGATGCGTAATTTAACTATCAACTAATACAAGATTGTTTTTTTTAGTGCTTTAACTATTTTCTTCTTTGTATCCCACGTCACTGAATCAAAAGTTTAATAAAAAAACGAATGTTTAAAATACCGTATAAATGTGAATAAATTGTGATTATTTGTGAAAAAAATATTAAAATTTCGAATAACGTATAGTATGTAACCCTTTTCTTCTGTATAATGGGATTAAATTAAAATGTGGTATGGAGTAAATGAAAAAAGAGGTGATAAGATGAACAATCTAGGTCTTATGTTGAAGGAAATACGTGAAGAGAAGTCTTTTTCTAAAGAGATGTTGTCAAAAGATATCTGTAGTCTTGAGATATTAGAAAAATTAGAAGTAGACAATACGATTCCTTCATTGTCTTTATTAAGAAAAATTTGTGATCGTTTATCAGTTACTATTGACGAGCTGATGGCAATGTGTGAAGTGAAGGCGTCGTCTACTCATCGTAATGCTTTATCTAAAGCTAATTGGTTTAGTATCTTGGATCATTATTTGATTACTAAACAGTATGATTGTTTAAATGAAGCGACTACGCGTGTCTTAATTGAAATGCCTGATTTAAGTATTTTAGAAAATCAATTATTGATGTACTATCGTGGCGCCTATGAATTAGTTTACGAACGTAATATCGAGGGGGCTAACAAATATTTCGCTAGAGCGCTAGATTTTACTTATCAACCTGATTCATCATATCCAAGTGATATGGAAGTTATAATTATGACTTTATTAGGTTTTATTCGTCATCGTATAGGGGAGCACGAAGAAGCGCAAAGTCTAATCGAAAAGAGCTTTGAGTTGTATATCCAGCATCACTCTTTTAGTATGAAGCCTATTTTTTCGCAACTATTTTATTTCCAATCGACCTATCAGCTAGAAATGGGAGCGCCACAAGAAGCAATTGAAATTGCCGATGTTGGCATTTCTTGGTGTCGAAAAATGATGAACATGTATTTATTAGAAGATTTATTATATGTTAAAGGCATAGCGCTCGAGGATTTGAATCGAATTGATGAAGCAACTTTCTTTGTTGAGTTAGCGGATAATTTGCATGTTTTAGAAACGAGCGGCGAAGTCATTAGTTTTTAAATAGAGTCATGTTAAAGTCAAGAATGGTTTAGACCATTCTTGACTTTTTTTGAAAAAAAGAGTAGTTTGTAGGTAATAGTTAAATAAATTAACGGAAGAGGTTATGATAATGAAATATTATGTTTATGCAGACAAATTTTTCTTAAAAACTGGTACAGTTGGCCCAGCCTATTTAGAAGTTGAAGATGGCAAATTTGGTCAAGTGTTTTTTGAGCGACCTGAAGGCGCAGAAATCGTTGATTACACTGGCAAATGGATTGCGCCAGGTTTAGTAGATACTCACATTCATGGTTATATGAACCATGATGTAATGGACAATGATCCTGAAGGAATTAAAGTGATGTCTGAAGCATTACTATCATGTGGTGTAACGTCATATCTTCCTACAACCTTAACGTCTGATCATGAGTTATTAACAGACGTTGCTCGTACAATCGGTCAAGTGGCTGATGACGTTGATGGTGCCAAAATTCAAGGGATTTATTTTGAAGGCCCATTCTTTACAGAAAAATATAAAGGGGCTCAAAACCCAGCTTACATGAGCGATCCAAGCTTAGAAATTTTCAATAAATGGCAAGAAGCATCAGGTGGACGTATTAAAAAGATTGCTCTAGCACCAGAGCGCGAAGGTGTTGCGGAATTCGTCCGTGAAGTCACTAATCAAGGCGTAGTTGTTGCGTTAGGTCATAGTGATGCGACAGTTGTCCAAGCCCAAGCTGCTGCTGAAAATGGGGCAAGTGTTTTTGTACATGCTTTTAATGGGATGAGTGGTTTACACCACCGTGAGCCTGGTATGGTAGGGGCAGTTATGACCTTACATGATGTCTATGCTGAATTAATTTGTGATGGACATCATGTTCATCCTAAAGCAGTCGATGTGCTAATTAAAACAAAAGGTCATGATCACATTGCTTTAATCACCGACTGTATGATGGCAGGGGGCATGCCAGATGGTGAATATATGTTAGGTGAGTTCCCAGTTGTTGTAGCAAACGGAACAGCACGTATGGCTGAAGGTAATTTAGCTGGAAGTATTTTGAAATTAAAAGAAGCGTTGAAAAATGTTGTGGAGTGGGGTGTCGCAACACCTGAACAAGCAGTGATGATGGCGTCATTAATCCCAGCAGTAAGCTGTAATATCGAAGATAAATGTGGTTCAATCACACCTGGCCGTGATGCAGACTTCATCGTCCTATCAAAAGATATGGATCTAGAAGCAACGTACCTAGACGGCAACGTAAGATACGAAGCATAAAAAAGTACTTGATGGCGCGGTTATCTTTTGAGTGATATGCGTACAATCACGAAAATTACAACGTAATTTTTGAGAATTGTTCCATATCACCGAGAAAGATGCGCCAGAAAGCCGGATTAAGAAAAGTGCTTTAGGGCGCGTTAGACTCCGATAAAATAAGACATGACAGTTTTGTCATGTCTTATTTTGTGTTATCTTAAAGGTATTAAAGTGGCTGAGAGGAGGAATATATCTGTTTAATTTTTTATTAGTCATTGTGGCCTTGTTTTTGATTTTTTCAGTCAGTATGATTTTCTGGACTTATTGGGATGTTAATCGTTACACTAAGCAATTAATAGGGAATAAATTAGAGGATGTGGTGATTGATGAAGCAATCAAACATCGTGCTGACCAACGTTGGTTTGTGAAAGCAAGTGGCTATTTAATCGCCATTATTATGTTTGCAGGTGTCTATATTTTGGCAGATAAGCATCATTATCTTGTGGCCTTGGTAATGCTAATTGTGGCTAGTTTGTTAGTGATAGCAAGTGTGTTAATTATTGGAGTGAAAGAATATTTTTTGAATGAAGATATTTTGTTTGAAGAAGATAAACGTAAGTCTTCGAGTAAGGTAGGTACTAAACAAGCTCAGCAGCTAATAAGGTTATATCGCCGTTATAAAATTGCCTTAATTTTATTAACAATTTCTTTAGTCGTGCCATGTCTGTTCTATTTATGGGTGGCTTATGAGTTATCAATTCATTAACGTACAAAAAATCCCCCGACGCGCTGTTTAATCAGCAGGCGTTGAGGGGATTTTTTGGATGTTAAAAGAGCGATAGTCTAAAAGACCATCGCTCTTTAAGTGTATGAGTTTGAAATAACGCTTGTCGAAAAAATCTCTTGCCAAGCATTGAAGACAAGAGATAAAAAATCTTAAAGTTTTTTGTTGTAGAATTCTACGATGTAAGATTCGTCAACTTCTTGAGTTAACTCTTCACGTTCAGGTAAGCGAGTTAAGCTACCTTCTAATTTTTCAGCGTCAAAGCTTACGTAAGCAGGACGACCAACTGAAGATTCAACAGCTTCTTTGATGATTGTTAAGTTCATTGATTTTTCGCGAACTGAGATAACTTGTCCAACTTCAACGTGGTATGATGGGATATCAACACGTTTACCGTCAACTAAGATATGACCGTGGTTTACTAATTGACGAGCTTGACGACGAGTAGTCGCTAAACCTAATTGGTAAACTACGTTGTCTAAACGTTGTTCTAATAAGATCATGAAGTTAACACCATGTTTACCTTCTTTAATCTTGCTAGCTTGGATAAATAAGTTAACGAATTGACGTTCGTTCATACCGTACATATGACGTAATTTTTGTTTTTCAGTCAATTGCATACCGTATTCAGATTTTTTACCACGGCTGTTTGGTCCGTGTTGTCCTGGTGCGTAAGGACGACGTGCTAATTCTTTACCAGTTCCTGAAAGTGAGATCCCTAAACGACGAGATACTTTCCATGATGGTCCAGTGTAACGTGACATTTAAAATTCCTCCAATATAATTGTGTTTTGGAGTAAAATAATCAATTGAAAAGTTTGTATTCGTTCAGTTTATCCTTCAATCTTCACCTTTGCAGCCGCGGTTACGCAATTGAACCCAACTGGGCGACAAACTGTTTACGAGCTTACTCATTTTCTGCTGCATTATTTTACACTCTTAATAGTATAACCAAGACTATCATAATAGTCAAACGAAAAATAAAAAGCTCGTTTATTTTGTCACAATCTGTGCTATAATGGAACGCGAAAGTAGGGATTTTCATGAAAATTTTACAGCAACTCTTAATTATTTTAGGCTTTACCTTTGTCGGAAAAGTTTTGCAAGTAGCTTTACATTTACCGATTCCTGGTAGTGTCATCGGTATGGTTTTATTGTTTGTTGGTTTGACGCGTGGTTGGGTAAAAGAAAGTCAGATTGCTTTAGTGAGCGATTATTTATTAGAAATATTGAGTGTTTTATTTATTCCAGCAGGTGTAGGATTAATGATGTATTTTGATTTAGTTAAAAACAGTTTCGTCAGTTTAGTGATTATTTTGTTAGTAAGCTTTGTTACTTCTCTGTTAGTAGTCGGGAGAACCGCTCAGTTTGTGAAGAAAAGACAAGGAGGAACAGCCAAAGCCTCAAAGGAGGAGCCAGCAATTGATTGATTATTTATCAAAAGAACCGATTTTTGGCGTGATTTTAACAATCGTCGTCTTTATGTTTTTTAGAATGTTAGGTAACAAATTTCAATGGAAATGGCTGAATCCACTAGCTTTTTCAATTTTAGCAATTATTTTATTTTTAAATATGACTGGGATATCTTATGATAACTACTACGTTGGAGCTAAATACGTTGATATGTTCATTGGACCGGCAACCGTTGCGTTAGCCTTACCACTTTATCGTTCATTACCTTTAATTAAAAAACATGCAGCCTCGATTATGATATCAGTAGGGATCGGAACGATTTTTAATATTTTAATGGTGTTATTATTATCAGCGATGTTTAAGCTGAAAGAACCATTAATGCTTTCGCTTGTTCCTAAATCTGTTACAACCGCCATTGCGATGGATTTATCGACGCAAATTGGTGGTGTTGCAGCGATTACCGTCTTATCAGTGATTACAACGGGAGTGTTAGCACCTTTATGTGCGGAGCCAATTTTAAAAATGTTTGGGATCGATGATCCAATGGCGCAGGGCTTGGCCTTAGGAACTACCTCACATGCGATTGGAACGTCTAAAGCGATGGAGATGGGTGAAGTACAAGGGGCGATGTCCGGTTTAGCAATCGGAATTGCCGGCATTGCGACAGTTATTTTAGCACCAATTTTAACGAATTTAGTCGACGTATTAATCGGATAAGGAGCATGAGATGGAACGATTAGTTTTACCAGTTAATCAAGCGAAAAAAGCTCAAATGGCAGCCTATATGCGCAACCAATTTATCTTCTGTGGTTTACAAGCTACGGAACGTCGTGAATTAGCTAAACCGTTAATTAAAGCTAGTAAAGCATGGACAGTGACTGAACTGCTAGCCGAGATTCGCTATTATTTTGAGTTAACTGAACGTGAATATCAATATATCGGGATTGAATTGGCGAATAAAAATTTACGCCGTTTATCAGTAGATGAGGTTAAAGAACTGAGTCAATTAGTCATGGTCAAATCATGGTGGGATAGCGTGGATAATTTAGCCTCATTTTTTGGGTCATGGTTAAAAAAGAACATGGAATATTTTGACGATGTTTTTCACTGGTTTTATCAGCATGACAACATGTGGATGCGCCGTGTGTCGATTATTTTACAATTGAAGTTCAAGGAAGAAACGAAAACGGATTTTTTGGAGAAAGCTATTTTAAATGATCGAGTAACAGATGAATTTTTTATTCAAAAAGCGATTGGTTGGTCATTGCGACAATATAGCAAAACGAATCCAGAATGGGTCCGCGAGTTTATAGCGACACATCAATTAAGTAATCTAGCTGTAAGAGAAGGTAGTAAATATATCAAGTGATGGCGAACTTGTTTGGTTATGAGGAAAGTCAATCATTATAAAAATAAGAGGTGAGTGCGTCTAATAAACGTCTCACCTCTTATTTTTATAGTAGGATAATGTCTTTCTTTTGTGCGAATGGGTCTTTAGGATCGATACGATCGTAGAACATTACGCCGTTTAAGTGATCGATTTCGTGTTGGATAACCATCGCGTCATAGCCTTTGAATTTCTTCTTCTTCGCTTCACCATCAACAGTAAAGTAAGTCACTGTAATTTTGAAATGACGAATTACAACACCTTCAACCGGACGGTCAACTGATAAACAGCCTTCGCCACCTTCTAATCCAGCTAATTGAACAGAATGGCTAATTACTTTAGGGTTAACCATTACGTCTGAAAATGTAATTTCTGGCCCTGATTTAGGATTATTTTCATCAAAATCTGGGTTAGGAATGTGCACCGCAATCATGCGTTTGTCAATGTCTAATTGAGGCGCGGCTAGCCCAACGCCACCACGCAAGTCATACTCTTCAGCAAGTTGTGGGTCTTGACTATTTTTTAAAAATTCTAGCATTTCAGCCGCTAGTTGACGCTCTTCGTCACTTAAAGGGAAGGTTAGCTCTTTAGCTGTTTCTCTAAGCGTTGGATTACCTTCTCGAATGATGTCATTCATTAATATCATGATTCATTAACTCCTTATACTTGTTCAATATCGTTTCTATTTTAACACAGCTCTAGCTAAAATGGGGTGGTTTTGTTTGAGTCTATAATAAATGCTTAATATTTCCGAAAATTAACTTGTCATTTAAAGTAGTCTAGATAAATTTTCCCAACAGTCGGCCCGTTTACTAGAGAACTCTATATGAAAAGTACACAAAGTTGTCTTGATAATAACTACAAGATAAGTGATTGATTGTTTGTGACAACAGACTTGTTTACCACTTGAATATTTTAGCTAGTAATCTAACAAAAATTATTATAAAGTTAGGATAATATTAGTTAGTCAAGGAGGAAACACGGATGTATCACACTTATTTAGCGTCGGATGTGGCGTTAAGCGAAGTCGAGTTAGCGACGGAAGTTTTATCAATTAGAGAAGCGGTCGAACGAGCGATTGTTTCACCAGATTTTTTTGATGTTGAGGAATTATCTGAGGAAGAGTTAAATGCCCCAAATGGGATTATGGTTTTAAAAGACGGTTATGGTATCGCTATTCAACGTTATGAGGACGAAGAATTAGCAGATATCTTCAATAAAACTTATTTATATGAGGTGCAATTAGTAGCGGATGAAGCCGAGCAAGTGGCGAAAGTTTATGGGCTACTTTATGACTATTTAATAACATGTGAAGTACCAGTTGAGATTTGGGAAGCAAAAGCAGGTTTGGAAGAATATGTTGAAGGTACAACGGTAACATTAGCACAACTAACAGCAAGTGATTTGGAAAAATTTCTAGAAACAGAACATCAAGGCACAACGCGTCGCTTGAATTTAGTTTAGGCGATAATCACTTGCATTTTAATAGTAAATAAGGTAAAGTGTTAGTGTACGAAAGTACGACCTATTACTTGGTTTGTCGAATCACCAACGACTTACTCAGTTCTAGGGCAAATTTTAGAAAGAGGTGGAAATTATGGCAATTTCAAAAGAACAAAAAAATCAAATCATGAGCGAATACGCACGTCACGAAGGAGATACTGGTTCTCCAGAAGTACAAATCGCAGTTTTAACAGCTGAGATTAACCACTTAAACGCGCACGCACAAGTTCACAAAAAAGATCACCATTCTTACCGTGGACTAATGAAAAAAGTTGGTCATCGTCGTAACTTATTAGCATATTTACGTAACAAAGATGTTCAACGTTACCGTGAGTTAATTCAAAAATTAGGCTTACGTCGTTAATTTTTGGTCAACAACTTAGGAAAGTGAGACTCTTTGGGGTCTCGCTTTCTTTTGCTATTGAATATTATTTTGGAACGCGAAAAGATGCTGTGTTCTTCTACTATACAAATAAGAGGGAAACTATCATTATCAGTCATTAAATGCTTGATAACTTCTTTGTTATTTGTTTAGTAGGCCATCATACTTTTCGCAAAAGTAAAGGAGACTATGTCAATGTCAGGAAAACAAGTTTTTACAACAACATGGGGCGGACGCCCACTTACAGTCGAAGTTGGACAATTAGCGAAACAAGCTAACGGTTCGGTGTTTGTACGCTACGGAGATACTGTCGTACTAAGTGCAGCAGTTGCTTCTAAACAAGCAAAAGATGTGGATTTCTTCCCACTAACTGTAAACTATGAAGAAAAAATGTACGCAGTTGGTAAAGTACCAGGTGGATTCATCAAGCGTGAAGGACGTCCAAGCGAACACGCAACGTTAACAGCTCGTTTAATCGACCGTCCAATCCGTCCAATGTTTGCGGAAGGTTTCCGTAACGAAGTACAAATCACTAACGTTGTTATGAGTGTGGAACAAGATTGCCCACCAGATATGGCTGCGATGTTTGGTTCATCATTAGCATTAGCTATTTCAGATATTCCATTCAACGGTCCAATCGCAGGGGTTAACGTCGGTCGCGTGAACGGGGAATTAATCATAAACCCAACACCAGAACAAGAAGAAGCATCAGATATTAACTTAAGTGTTGCCGGAACAAAAGATGCCATCAACATGGTGGAAAGTGGCGCGAAAGAAGTGTCAGAAGAAGCAATGTTAGAAGCGTTATTATTCGGTCACGCTGCGATTAAAGAAATGATTGCCTTCCAAGAAGAAATCGTTGCCGCTGTTGGTAAAGAAAAAATGGAAGTTGAATTATTACAAGTCGATGCTGACTTAAAAGCTGAAATCGTTGAAGCTTTTAATGGTCGCATGATTGAAGCAATTCAAACAGAAGAGAAATTAGCACGCGAAGATAACATTGAAGCGGTTAAAGAAGAAATCATTAAAGTTTATACTGAAAAATTTGCAGACGACGAAGACGCTGCGAAAAAATTAAAACAAGTGAAACAAATCGCTGAAGATTTAGAAAAAGACGAAGTTCGTCGTTTAATTACGAAAGAAAAAATCCGTCCAGACGGTCGTCAAATCGACGAAATCCGTCCGTTAGCCGCTGAAGTTGGGTTATTACCACGCGTTCACGGTTCAGGATTATTTACTCGTGGACAAACGCAAGCTTTATCAACAGTTACTCTAGCGCCATTAGGTGAGCACCAAATTATCGATGGTTTAGGAACTGAAGAGAGCAAACGTTTCATCCATCACTATAACTTCCCACAATTCTCAGTTGGTTCAACTGGTCCAGCACGTTCTCCAGGACGTCGTGAAATTGGTCATGGTGCGTTAGGTGAACGTGCAATGGCACAAGTAATTCCAAGTGAAGAAGAGTTCCCATACATGATCCGTGTGGTTTCAGAAGTATTAGAATCAAATGGTTCATCTTCACAAGCAAGTATCTGTGGTGGTATCTTAGCCCTTATGGATGCTGGTGTGCCGATTAAAGCACCAGTTGCCGGTATCGCAATGGGATTAGTAATGGAAGGTGAGGACTACACAGTCTTAACGGATATTCAAGGTTTAGAAGATCACTTAGGTGACATGGACTTTAAAGTAGCAGGAACTGAACAAGGGATTACTGCATTACAAATGGATATTAAGATTGAAGGAATCACAGAACAAATCTTAACAGAAGCTTTATCACAAGCTAAAAAAGCACGTATGGAAATCTTAAAAGTGATTACAGCCGCTATTGAAGCGCCTCGTGAAGAATTAAGTGCGTATGCTCCTAAGATTGAAATGATTCAAATTAAACCTGAGAAAATCAAAGAAGTTATCGGTAAAGGTGGCGACACAATTAACGGTATCATCGATGAAACAGGCGTTAAGATTGATATCGATCAAGATGGTAACGTAAGTATTGCGTCATCTGATGCTGCAATGATTAAACGTGCCATTGAAATTATTGAAGATATCGTTCGTGAAGCGAAAGTTGGCGAAACTTACCTAGCTAAAGTTGTTCGTATCGAAAAATTCGGTGCCTTCGTTAACTTATTCAAAGGTAAAGACGCTTTAGTTCATATCTCTCAATTAGCTAACGAACGTGTAGCTAACGTTGAAGATGTGGTAAAAGAAGGCGACGAAATTTTAGTCAAAGTAACAGAAATCGACAAACAAGGTCGTGTGAATGCTTCTCGTAAAGCAATGTTACCAAAAGAAGACGCAAAATAATATAAACTTCACCCCCTCTACAATCTGAAAAATGTAGAGGGGGTGAAGTTATATTAAACAGTATAGGGGGAGTTATGTAGTTGGTTTATAATTTTGTACCTCAATTTTATCTATTTCATGATACGGTGCCAAAGTTGATATCATCGTGATTGGTTCGTCATAAGGGTTATTAACATAGTGAACACAAGTTGGTTCTATATGGATAAATTGCCCTTTACTTAAAGTAAATTTTTCATCATCAATGTAGATATCGATTTTTCCTTCTAACACATAAAAGTTTTCTTCCATATACTCGTGGTAATGCGCAGGAAAATCTTCTTTTGGATTAAATCTAACAAGAGCAAAATTAGAGCGAGGTCCTTTCATTAAATATTTTGGACCGCTATCTCCGAATCTGTATTCTAAATTTTTTTCATCAATAATCATTTTTTTGTTTTCTCCTTTCATTTTACACCGGGTGCTATCCACATGTGATCTACTAGACCTTTATCGGCAATAGCTAGATATTCTGGATATGCCTCTTTCCAGCGACAATAAATTTCTTTATAAAGGTTATGCTCTGATTCATCAGGGAAAAAGGTTTTTTCTAATTTTATCAATTGCTTAGTCTCTTCGATGTTTTTATAAACACCTGATCCTACACCAGCTAATAAAGCCGCGCCGAGAGCAGTGGCTTCCTTCTCTACAGGGATAGTAAGTTTGACTCCCAGAATATTACAAATTATTTGACACCATAAATCGCTATAAGATGAGCCGCCAGCAAAAATTATTTCTTCTATTATCTCATCTGTTAAATCTTGAATTAGCAGTAAATGGCTATAGGTAACTAAACCAGCATTTTCCATTATAGAACGATAGAAACTATATGTATTGAATTTTTTAGAGTCTAATTGAAAATTTGTGATAGTTGGTGAAACGTGCTTTAAATTTTTAAAATCCATTGTATTGGAAAATAAAGATATTAATCCAAAACATCCTGGAGGTACGTGTTGTGCTTTTTCATCTAGAATTTTATAGACAGATATTTTTTTTTGAATTGCTAATTCATTTTCAAAATGACAAAAACCTTCTTTAAACCATTTCATAACTAATCCAGGGCACCATGCAATAGCTTCTAATTGCCATACACGAGGTACGGCATGGCAATTAGCTCGTATTTTAGCATTGTTATCAACTATTGGATTGGAAGTGTTGTATTCTAGTTGCCAAAAACTCCCTCCCAATAAAGCTGCCTGTCCTGTTTGAGTAGCACCGATTCCGATACAGCCTAACTGTGCGTCTCCACCTCCAGCTATTACTTTAGTTTTTGTAGATAGTCCAGTTTTTAGAGCGGCCAATTCATTTACATTACTTATTAAGGAACCGCTTTCAAAAACTTTTGGAAAAATATTTTCTTTCAAATTGAATTTTTTTGCGATGCTAGTGAGCCAATTTCGATTTTCTAAACCAAAAAGACCACTTGTGCTAGCGTTGCTAGGTTCCGAAGACAGAACTCCTGTTAATTTATAGCTGATCCAATCATTTATCATAGTGATACATGATACTTTTGAGTAAATATCTGGTAAATGATCTTTCACCCATAGTAATCTAGGAATAGCGCTCAGAGCAAATGTTTCGCCAGTTTCTAAAAATAATTCATGTTCTAATTCAGGGAAGTTAGTTTTTAAAAATTCAGCTTCTTTTGTAGCACGGGCATCTACATTTGAAAATGCTATCAATTCATTTCCAACTTCATCATATAAGATAAAACCTTCTCTCATGGAAGTTGTGCTAATGCCGATAATTTGTTCGGCATTAATACAACTTTTTTCAATTAATTCTTTAATACAATTAGCAATTAACTCCCAATTGTTTAAGAAATCGAAATCGATGCTTCCAGGGTAAAGAGGGTTAGATTTATGCCTCCAATCTTTTTGGTTAATTGCGATTTGTTCCCCTAAAGTGTTAAAAAGTATGGCTCTAAAACTACCTGTGCCACCATCAAGAGCTAATAAGTATTTTTCATTCATCAAAATTTTCTCCTTTGATTAGTAATTGAGCAGTTTCTTCATCAGTTATTAGAGTATGTATATATTTTCCTATTAATGCAGCTTTAATTGCGGTTATTTTTTCACGACCCGCAGCTACGCCTATAACGTTTTCATGAGTTTTTAAATCGTCTAAATTAGTACTTACTAATTTTTCTTCTATTTCTGATTGGACTAAATTTCCGTTTGAATCAATGAAATGCATCAAAATATCCCCAACGGCTCCTTGCATTTTTAGTTTGATAAAATCGTTGTTATTTAATATGTGAGATTCTAGAACTGTTGCTTCATCGTCCATACCGCCGATACCAACCACTGACAGTTTAGATAAGGTTGCCATATCGAGGATTTCTTTAACAGCTAGCTCTTTTCTGATATTTTTTGCGGTCTCTTTAGAACTCATGAATAATGGAGTTGGTAATAGATATAACTTTGCGTTGAAAACTTTAGATTGATTGTTTGGTAAATAGGGTGCAACACCTCCAGTAAGTGAAATGATTGAGATATCTTTTTCTGATAAATTAGCTAGATTATTTAATACTTTACTGACTGTTTTACCATATCCCATGCTTATATATGTATTGTCTTTTATTAAATCATCAATATACATGGCTGCAGCTAGAGATAGTGTGTTATTTTCGTCGTCGTTAGAAGATGATGGTGCTATATAGACATCTTTCAAGTTATATTTTTTGATTAACTTTTTTTCTGCCTCTATTTTTAATCTATCAAAAGTTGAAAATTTGAATTGTACAATATTTTTTATTCTAGCTTCTTCTAACATTTTTATTATTTTGATTCTTGATAATCCGAGTTGTTCTCCTATATCCTTTTGAGTCATTTCTTCGATGTAGTACAGCCAAGCGACCTTAGTAAGTAGTGAGTAGTTATAAAAATCATTTTTATCTTCTGTCATTATTTTTTTGCTCCTTCATAACAAATGTAATTAAAGTTTAACAAAAGTTAAAATACATTTCAAGTTAAAAATAAAAATAAAAAATATTGACAACGCTTTCAAACATGTGTAATAATTGTGATATCAAGCTATCTTGTTGTTAATTTCCTTTTGTTAATTTTTTTTGCTATAAAAATATCAAATGTTTTTTGAAACAAAAATAATAAATTTGTTACAAAAGTAAAATAATTTATCTTTTGGAAGGTGGAATTTATGGGACAAAGTGAGTTGTTAAATTGCAAATCAATAGTCAAATCTTTTGGAGAAAATCATGTATTAAAAGGGATAGATTTATGTCTTAATCGTGGAGAAGTAATTTCTATTATTGGAGGTAATGGAGCAGGAAAAAGTACTTTAATGAAGATTATAATGGGAATTCACAAATCTGATAGTGGTGAATTATTTATTTGTGAAGAGAAAACAAATAATTTATCACCATCATTAGCAATTTCAAAGGGTATTTATCTGGTACCACAGGAACCTATGCTGTTTCCAAATATGACTGTTCTGGAAAATGTTCTATTAGGATTAAAAGGTTCTAAAATTGAAAACAAGAAGAAATTGCTTCAAATTATTGATGAACTTGGTTGGAAACTTGATATTGAAAGAAAAGCCACTACCTTAACAATTGCTGAACAACAGCTAGTTGAAATACTGAAAGGTCTAGTGAGAGAATCTAAAATTTTGATACTTGATGAGCCAACTAGTTCTTTGACTTTTAATGAGATTAAATCATTATTTAGGATGATTGAGGATTTAAAATCAAAAGGTGTAGGGTTAATATATATTACTCATAGATTAAATGAAGTATTCGAAATTTCAACGCATGTGTTAATCATGCGTGATGGAAAAGTTACATTAAAAGGTAAAGTTACAGATTTTGATAATGATATGCTAATTAAAGCTCTTTTACCCGAAGAAACTGATGATGTAAAAAGTACTATGAGTAGTAAAGAAGAGTTTAATGGAGAACAAGATAAAGTACTGCAAATTGATAAGTTGACAGGTCATGGCTTTAAAGATATTACTCTTGATCTAAGAGCTGGAGAAATATTGGGAATGGCAGGAGTTGTTGGTGCCGGAAGAACAGAATTGGCTGAAACGATTTTTGGAAAAGATGAGATATTATCTGGAAAAGTATTTGTAGGAACCAATGATATTACGGGTAAGTCAACAGAAGAAGTCATTAGATTAGGATTAAATTACGTGCCTGAAGATCGATTTAAAAATGGAATTTTTAAGATTAGTGATATTGGAATGAATATTTCAGCTTCTTCAATAGGTAATATGGGAAAAGTATTTTTAAATAGGCATTATGATCAAGTACTATTTGAAGAATATAAGCAGTCTTTCAAAATCAAAGCTTCAAGTATTGATGAAGAAATCGGTACTCTTTCTGGAGGAAACCAGCAAAAAATTGTAATCGCTAAAGCATTAGCTTCTGTTCCTAAGGTTTTAATTTTAGATGAGCCTACTAGGGGGATAGACGCGGCAGCTAGGGAAGATGTATACAAAATAATATATAGACTAAGATCTCAAGGAGTAGGAATTCTTCTGATTTCTTCTGATATGGAGGAAATTATTAAACTATCTGATAGAGCGGTTACAATGCATCGTGGGCGTATTAATTCTGAATTTGAAGGCGATGATATTAATCAGGATAATTTGATGAGTGCATCATTTGGTGTTTTGAGGGAGGAGTTAGCGGTATGAGTATAAAACTAAAAAAAATATTGAAATCAAGAGAAATTACTTCAGTGTTGTTTATTATCGGTATTTTTTTGTTAGTTGGTATATTTAATTTGAATTTTCTGTCTGCGAACAATATTTTTCAAACCATAAACGGAAGTGTAGTGTATGCTTTGGTTGCTTTAGGGATGTCTTTTGTTTTGTTCACAGGAGAAATTGATGTTTCAATTGGTGCAACCTTAGGATTTGCAGCAGCTTTAGCTGGAACTTTGATTAATAAGGGACTGCCTCTTATTTTGGTTGTTGTAATCGTTATTTTATTTGGTGTTGCTGTGGGTGTAATTAATTCTATTGGCATATTATATTTTGATATTCCTTCAATCATTATGACGTTAGGAACAAATGGCGTTATTAGAGGATTAATTTATGTGTATACTGATGGAAAGTGGATTGAAAATTTACCTCTTTCATTCAAAAATATTGCCCAAATCAAATTATTTAATGGATTCTCATTAATTTTTATTTTAGTTATTCTATTGTCCTTATGTTTTTATTTTGTTACTGAAAAAACTGAATTTGGAAAGTCTTTTAAAGCGGTTGGGGATAATATAGAAGGAGCTAGATTGATAGGGATTTCAGTTAAAAGAATTAAATATATTTCTTATATAATATGTAGTGTGTTGGCTTCTTTAGCAGGAATTTTATATGCTAGTCGTGTTGGTTTTGTTACGCCTACAGCCGGTGTAGGTTATGAAATGACTGCAATTGCAGCTTGTGTAATAGGAGGTATTAGTTTAAATGGAGGTATTGGAACAGTTTTTGGAAGCGTTTTAGGTTCGGTTATAATGACCTCAATTAGCAGAGTTTTAGTATTTCTTGGTTTTCCTTCAACATTTGATAACACAATCACAGGTTTAATATTAATAGTCATTGTAGTTTTGGGAGCGGTATTTGATAGAAGAAAATCAGAGAAATTAAGAAAAGAAAGATTAGCAGCCAAAATAGTCTAGAAAGGAATTATATTATGGAAAATGTGGAAAATATTGATTTTGGCAAAAAAAAGACAAATTATTCGAAAATGAAGTTGAAGTGGAGGTGGGAATATTTTTTAGTAGGTTTATTATTAATGGAAATAGTTGTTTTTGGGTCAATCAATAATCGTTTCTTTAATCCTGTAGTTTTGATGGGAAGTATAAATGATTTTATGCCTATATGTATCATTTCTCTTTTTGTCACTTTTGTTATTATTACTGGAGGAATGGATATCCAAGCAGGTACTATAGTAGGTCTAACATCGATATCAATTGGATTGATGTGGTCAGAGTTAGGGCTGAACATTTGGCTAGCTTGTTTAATAGGAATACTGATTGGTGCATTGTGCGGGCTTTTAAGTGGTACGTTGATCGCGAATACAGATGTACAGCCTATGGTAATCACACTGGGAGGTTCATTTTTATATTCTGGTATAGCACTAGGTGTAACAAGTTTAAGTTCAGTTGAGTCTTATAAAGGAATCAGTGGTTTTCCAGAAAGTTTTACTAACTTGTTTAGAGGAAAGACATTAGGTATTCCGAATCAAGTAATTTTATTTCTTCTACTGTGTGTAATTTCATACATTATATTACATAAGACTCAGTATGGTAGAAAAATTTTTCTGATTGGGGTAAATAGAAGTACGGCTGAATATTCAGGTATTAAAACTAATAGAATTATAGCTAGTACATATGTTTTATCAGGTATTGCAGCAGCAATAGCGGGTATAGTGTTAACTGCCTATCTTGGTACAGCGAAAGCGGATTTTGGTAAGGAATTAACTTTGCCAATTATCACAGCAGTTGTATTAGGCGGTACATCAAATTATGGAGGGAAGGGTCATGTATTAGGAACAGCTTTAGCATCGTTAGTTATTGGGATAATGAGGTTCGGATTATCAATGTCTGGACTTAATACTCAATATTTAGATATTCCAGTAGGTTTATTATTAATTGGTTCTTTGATTTTGCGCTCTTTTATTGAAAATGGTAGAATCGCTCAAAAAATAAAAAATATATTAAAATAATAATGAGGAGAAATGAATGATGAACTTAAAAAAAATTAGCATGATCGGAATGGGTTCTTTAATGATGTTAGCTTTAGCAGCTTGTGGGAATGATGATAGTGCTGGGGAAAGTAGTGGAGATAATACTATTGTATTTGTTCCGAAATTATCTGGAAACGCTTTTTTTGAATCTGGAAATGACGGCGCCCAAAAAATGGCAAAAGAACAGGGGTTCACAGTTAAATATGATGGAAATCCTGAAGCATCAGTAGCGAATCAGGTAACTATTATTAATAATGCTATTCAACAAGGCGTTGATGGTTTAGCGATTTCAGCTGTTGATGCAACAGGTTTAGATGATGTACTAAAACAAGCAAAAGAATCGGGAATTAAAGTAGTGACTTGGGATTCAGATGTATCTTCTGATGCTCGAACTTTAATGGTAGCACAGGGAACTCCAGATATTTTAGGCCAGATGTTAGTTGACATGGGGGCCGACTCATTAAAAAAACGTGGTAAAGATGCTACTAGTGAACCAATTAAGTATGTATGGCATTATTCTCAATCGACGGTTCAAGATCAAAATTCATGGCAAAAGGCAGGAGAAGATTATATTAAAAAGAACTTTCCAAACTGGGTGAATGTTGCTCCTGAAAATTATTATAGCGAACAGAATGCTGAGAAGGCGATTACTGTAGGTGAAGCAATTCTATCAGCGCATAGTGATATTGATTTAGTAATATGTAATGATTCAACAGCTCTACCAGGACAATTACAAGCTGTACAAAATAATGGATTAACAAAAGATGATGTGACTATTACAGGATTTGCATCACCTAATTCAATTAAAGATTATGCAAAAGCAGATATTATTGAAGCTTGGGGTTTGTGGGATGTAACGGTACAAGGAGGTATGGCTGTATACTTGGCGAATTATTTAGCTGAAGGTAATGAGGTTAAAGTTGGTGACAAAATTGATGTACCTAATGTAGGAACAGTTGAAGTATTAAATAATTCTGTATTATCTGAGGATGCAAAAGATAGTGAAGATTCAGGAGTGGTGATTATGCCAGAACGAACAATCTTTACAAAAGATAATGTAGATGATTTTAATTTTTAATAAAAACTAATTGGAGGAATTAATAATGGCGGATATTGATGGATTAAAAGTAGCGAAAGACTTTAAGGTAGGGACACCTGTTGTTTCAAAAGGTGATTTTTATGTGAAGGGTGCAAGTAATCTTGATTGGGGTATGAAAAAGCACCTATCAAATATCTTTAATGAAAAAAGTGGAAATAGCATGATGTTTGCATTTGACCATGGTTATTTTATGGGACCAACTTCTGGATTAGAAAGATTGGATTTAATTATCCCAGAAGTAATCGACGAAGTTGATGTTTTGATGGGAACGCGTGGTGCATTACGATCGAGTGTTGATCCAGCATGTGGAAAAGGTATTGCATTAAGAGCGACATCTGGGTCATCAATTTTATTTGATGATATGAGTCATGAGATTAATGCAGTAGATATTGAAGAAGCTATAAGATTAAATGCAGATTGTTTAGCAGTTCAAACGTTTATTGGTGCAGATGGACAATTGTCTAGTTTGAAAAACTTATCAGATATGGTGAATATTGGAAATAGATACAGTATTCCAACTATGGGTGTAGTTGCTGTTGGTAAAGATATGGAAAGAACGGATAAATTCTTTAAACTGGCTACTAGAATTGTCGCTGAGTTGGGAGCTAATATTATTAAATCATACTACTGTGATAATTTTGAAGAAGTTGTTGCAGCTTGTCCAGTGCCAATTGTAGTAGCAGGAGGGAAAAAATTACCTGAGAAAGAAGCCTTTACATTAGCATATAATGCTATTTCTAGAGGAGCTAAAGGTTTAGATATGGGAAGAAATATTTTCCAAAGTCAGCATCCAAAAGCAATGGCAAGGAGTGTTTCCAAAATTGTTCATGAAAAATATTCTGATAAAGAAGCTTATGAATATTATTTAGATTTAATCAATCAATAGTTAGTCGAAATATATTTTAAGAAAAAGGTGAAGATAAGTATTTCTTCACTTTTTTCGACTATAAAGGGATTATAAAATTTTGTGTCGTATGATGCTTGTTCTATCAAGTGTTATACGGCTTTTTTATTCTTATTACATAATCATTTTTCAGTCTAAAGTCTAATGTTTAAATTTTATTTATTGTGTATAATGTTTATATAATGAACAAAATAGGTTAGAGGAGATGATCAAATGAAAAAAGTAGTTTTAGGGGTATTAACTTTAGCAACCGTCATGACATTAGGGGCATGTAAAAATGATTCAACGAGCACTAATAATAATTCATCAAATAATGCGAGTAGCCAAGTATCTTCAGATTCTGTTAAATTAGAGAGCGATTCAGTAGCGACTGAAAATACAGCTAGCAATAATACAGCGATTGGAACAGTAAAAGATTTTGCTATTAGTTTAGAAGAAGCGATGGCTATTTATCAAAAAGAAGTACCGAATACTGATATTACAGGTATTGGTATTGATAGTTCATTTGGTAACTATTACTACGAAGTCAATGGTATGGATGATAACACTGAGTACGAGTTGAAAATTGATGTGAACAGTGGCGAAGTCAAAGAAAAACGTGACGAAAAATTAGATCGCGATGAACAAAACGGAGTCAAACGTAACGAAGATAAATTAGACTTAACTAATTTAAAAGCTTTGAAAGACATTACTGAAGTAGCGATTAATCAGGCCGGTGGTGGCGAAGCGACTGACTGGAGCCTAGACAAAGAATTATCTATTACTTATTGGGAAATTAAAGTTAAAAATGGCAACCAAGAGCATGAAGTAAAAATCAATGCGCAAACAGGCGAAGTATTAGAATCGGAATTAGACGATTAAGTTAATAATGAAAGTAATCCTACTACTCCCCGTATTGACGATTACTTTCGTTACCTATATATAACAAAAGCGTTGTGGAATAAGAGCCACAACGCTTTTGTTATTGTTGATGAACATCTTGGTACTCAAGGTGTTGTTGAAATTGTCTCTTGGCAAATGGGCATAGTGGAATAATTTTTTTGCCTTCTGCTCGAGCTTTTAATACGACTTGGTTAACTAATTGATCCCCAATTTTTTGCCCACGAAAAGCAGGATCAACAAAAGTATGATCGATAATCAAGCGTGTATCCCCTGCAATCGAAAATGTAATTTCGCCCATTTTTTGTCCAGTTTCATCCGTCATAATAAAGCCATTTGTGTGTTCGGTTATCATTCAGCATTCCCTCCTAATAAAAAGATGTTCATATAATGTCAGTATAACATTAAGTATCGCTTTATTAGTGAATGATGCTTAAGTAGCGATTGGTGTGAATTCTAATAATATAACAGCGTTTGAATCGAGTGAGAAAGAATAGTTAAAACTTTTATCAATTTCAATATCAAACACTTTTAGGTTAGGACGATTTTTAGCGTAAATATAGTCAATAGTTTCTTTATCTAAATGAGCAGTTTTTTTGAAGTCCATATAGGAGTAAAAGAGTGCACCACTTTCACGGTTAAAATCAATTTGTTTTACCTGATATTTTCCCTTGAAAATATCTTGAATTGCTAATGATAATGTTAATATGTGACTATTAATAAAGGATAATTCAGTCGATAAATGTGGATCAAAATAGTTTTCATTCCATATCATTACTTGAAATTGTTGTCCTTTCTTGGTCATAATATAAAAATCGTCTTCTTTGACAACAACACCATTCAGTCGGTTGCTAAGTTGTAAACTAAAGAAAGCGGGGCGTTTATTTTGATGGTAATGAAATAAATCTAAACCGATGCTGTTGATACTAGCTTGTAAGTTGTGGTGTTCATGACTTTCAAGATTTAGCCAAAAGCCATAACCTTCAACAAGTTTTTCTAACACTAGCAATTGTTTAGTGATCAAGGCTCCACGGAAGAACATCCCGTTATAATTGATAGTTGTACCTGTTAAGGTATTCCACTCAGTTAAATATAAAGGACAGCTAATATCATTCTCACTTAAACGGTATTTTACCCAATTAGTTTTGTTCGTTAAGTAATGATGAGCTTCGACAATACCGTCTCTAATATCAGTAGATTGTTTAAAGATATAATTCGAATCAGCTGAGTAGCTTAAAAATTGAAAATTACCAGCCAATTGTTTTAAGAAGTTGTTGATATTTATTTTAGCAAGCTCATTATCATAGGGATCTGATATAGGTAGTTTAACGCCAAATCTTATATCAGGAAAAGCATAACGAATTTGTTGATAAAATTGTTGGTAAGTTTCGATATTTGCTAATGTTACTGATTGAACGTTTATTGAAATATGCGTTAAAAATGTTTTTCCCCAGCGATTGATGATATAGTTAAAAATTTCGCTATATAACATGAGTGTTTGCTCATTAAAATTAGAAAGATTGAATTGAACCATTAGCTTGATTTGATGCTTCGTGAGAAATGATAGGGCAGTATCTAATTCTTCAAAAGCCGGAAATGAGTTTAGATGGGCATTTTTTGCTAAACGATAACTAATTGGTAGTTCAGGGAAAAAATCAAAACAACTGATGGTTGTTAATGTTTGTTGGTCTAAAAGCTCCAATAACTCAGCCTGAATATGTGCTTTATTTAAATCACTTAAATATTCCAAATGTACGATAATTTCATTCGTTTTTTTTGAACGTATAGGTTTTATAGTACTAATATTAAGATGTTTTGTTAATTGATGTAGTTCTTCAGGTTGACGTACTTGATTTTCTTTATGTGCAAGTTGATAGAGTACTGAAATCAGCTCTTTTGGTTTATTGTTTATGGACTTTGTTATAACGTTATCGGTCTTTTTTTTATGAATATGTTGTTCCCGGTATTCAGTCGGACTCATATGAAATAATAATTTAAATTGTTCTCGGTAAATTTTAGCACTATTAAAACCAACATTCAGTGCAATTTGTTCAATTGTCAAATCTGAGTAGAGCAGTTCATTGATGCTACGAGTAATTTGTAATTTTTTTAGATATTTAGAAAGATAACTACCTGTTTCCTTTTTGAAGGTCTTTGACAAGGTAGCTTCAGATAAAAAAAATTCTTCGGCGATTTGCTTGACAGTGAGCCCTTTTTGATAATGCTGATTAATAAATTGAATGATTTCTTTCGTCTGAAAGTTATCGGAATGTAGTGAAATAAAATGAGATTCTATTTTAAAATGTTCTGTCAAAGCTAAAATTATAGATTCCAAAAGAATCAATTGTTTAATAGCGCGAGTTTCTTGGAAACTAAATTCATTAATTAGCAAATCAACAAACAAGTTGGTTAATTTCGTGATGGCTTGTTGTTGGTCGTAATTAGCATCAGTAATTGGAATAATAAATTTTACTGTTAAAAAGTCTGGTAATTGAGCATTAAAAAACATCGGATTGATTTGTAAAAAAACTACAGATGAATTTGAGAGGCTATCTGCTTGAATTATCACTAGATGATTTAAATTTAAACAATAGAGTTGTCCTTTTGTTAAGTGAGATAATTCACCTTCGTCTTCAATAGTAATAGTTCCTTCTAAGACAAGTAATAGAGTTAATTGTTCTGAAAATATCCGATAATTTTTGGAAATTTTTTGATAATTTATGGTACAAAAATTTTGATTGTTCATCCAACATGCTCCTTTCATTGCTAATTCATTATAACAAATTCTCTAATATCGTTCTATTTTTGGAACGATATTTTCTATAAGGGTTATTCGTTCGTTTTTTGTGAGGATAAAAGAAAGATTCGCCATTGTTGAAAGATGTCATTCTATTAGAATGTGAACTATAGAGCAATTGTTTATATTTGTATAGAAAGTTACAGGAGGAGAAAAATAATGGACAGCTTGAAAGAAAGAATTTTTACAGAGTTAGATCAGAGAAAAGATGAAATGATTGCAATTCGTCGTCATTTACATGAATACCCAGAATTATCATTCCATGAAACTGAAACGTCTCAGTATATTCGTGATTTTTATCAAGGAAAAGATTGTAAAGTGACAGCAAATGTTGGAACAGGTTACGGTATTATCGTGGATATTCAGGGAGGAAAACCAGGTAAATCATTAGGGATTCGAGCTGATTTTGATGCCCTACCAATCGAAGAGGCAACAGGACTACCATTTGCTTCAAAAAATCCCGGTGTAATGCACGCGTGTGGTCATGATGGTCATACTGCGTATATGTTAATTTTGGCAGATACGTTAATCAAATTTAAAGACGAGTTACCTGGGATGATAAGAATTATTCATCAGCCAGCTGAAGAAGTACCACCGGGTGGATCAAAAGATATGATCGAAGGTGGTTGCTTAGAAGGAATTGAACATGTGTTAGGTATTCATGTAATGAGTACAATGGACGTTGGTAAAGTTTATTATCACAAAGGGGGAATTCATACAGGACGGGCTACTTTCAAACTAACCATTACTGGTAAAGGTGGTCATGGTTCTGCCCCTCAAGACGCCAATGACGCAATCGTAGCAGGCGCACATTTTGTAACCGTTGTGCAAACGATTGTTAGTCGTCGTGTTAGTCCATTTGATGCTGTTACAGTTACCATTGGTTCATTTGATGGTAAAGGTTCAGCTAATGTTATTAAAGAAAGTGTTAGTTTGGAAGGTGACATTCGTTTAATGAATGAAGACAATCGCCCAATTGTGGAGAAACAATTTAAACAAATTTTAGAGGGAATTGCTCAAACATTCGGGGTTAGTTATGAACTTGATTATGGGAATGATTATCCTGTATGCATGAATGATCCAGAACTAACCGATAAAGTGGTTAGTGCGATCCAATCAGCTAATATTACAGAAATTAGAGGTGTGGAAGATGCTGGACCACAAACAGCTTCAGAAGATTTTTCGTATTATGCCTTAGAACGTCCGAGCTGCTTCTTCTGGGTGGGAGCTCATACGCCAGGCACACCAATTTATCCTCATCATAATCCAAAGTTCACAATTGATGAGAAAGCATTAATTATTTCAGCAAAATCAATGGCCAGCGCAGTTTTAGCTTGCTTAGAAGAGGTGTAGAGATGGAATCAACTGTAAGAAAAGAAAACGTGAATTTTCGCGGTAATAATCGATTATTAATAGGAATTGTGTTTAGTGTTTTAACATTTTGGTTATTTGCGCAATCATTGGTAAACATGGCCCCACAGGTACAAGCTGATTTAGGACTATCATCAGGTACGTTAAGTATGGGGGTATCAGCTACTAGTTTAGCTTCAGGGATTTTCATCGTAGTCGCTGGAGGGATGGCTGATAAATTAGGTCGTGTTAAATTAACTTATATCGGGTTACTATTAAATATTATTGGTTCGTTAGCGCTAGTCTTAGCAACAGGAGGTACGTTGTTTATTATCGGTCGTGCCTTACAAGGGTTATCCGCTGCCTGTATCATGCCAGCAACTATGGCATTAGTTAAAACTTATTATGAAGGTGAGGAGCGTCAAAAAGCCTTAAGCTTTTGGTCGATTGGATCATGGGGAGGATCAGGATTCTGTTCATTCTTTGGTGGAGCGATAGCTACTTCATTAGGATGGCGTTATGTGTTTATTTTTTCAATTATTATTTCAATTCTTAGTGGCTTATTAATAATGGGGACGCCAGAATCAGTTTCAAACGAAAAATCAAACGGTCGCTTTGATTATGTCGGCTTAATTTTATTTGTTGTTTCTATGTTATCGTTAAATATCATTGTAAGTAAAGGTTCAGCAATGGGATGGACAAGTGTTCAAACGCTAGGTTTAGCAGTCGTTGTATTAGTAGGATTGTTTACGTTTATTAAAGTCGAAAAGGCTAATGATAATAGTTTTGTAGATTTTTCATTATTTGAAAACAAAGGTTATTTGGGAGCTACCATTTCTAATTTTCTGTTAAATGCTGTAGCTGGAACAATGATTGTCATTAATTCTTATGTGCAACAAGGACGAGGTTTATCTGCGGGTAAAACTGGAATGCTATCGATTGGATACTTAGTAACAGTATTAATTACCATTAGAATTGGCGAAAAGCTATTACAAAAAATGGGAGCTAAAAAACCTATGATTTCAGGAGCTATTATCGCTGGTATCGGAATTTCTTTAATGTCATTGACCCTTATTGAAGGAACATTGTTCTTAGGATTAGTATTTGTAGGCTATGCTTTATACGGTATTGGTTTAGGCATCTATGCAACACCTTCAACTGATACGGCTCTTTCAAGTGTCCCAATGGAAAAAGCGGGTGTCGCTTCTGGTATTTACAAAATGGCAAGTTCACTAGGAGGAGCACTAGGTGTTGCTATTTCATCAACAATCTACAATAGCATAAGTCAATCAGGGAATCATGCTAATGGGGCTACAATGGGCTTGATGATTAATGTAGTATTTTGTATTTTAGCGGTTATTTCAATTGTTTTTGTTATCCCTAATAAAAAACGTTAAAATCTTATCCATTCATATATTTATAGGAGCTTAATCTAATGGATTTAGCTCCTATTTTAATTATTATGTTATGAAGAAGATTAAGTTGCTATGTTGTATTATTGAAAATCCTATTTTATATAATGAAAAATTTGATGAAAAAGAACGAGTTTTCTATCACTAACAAGAAGTTTCTTTAGGCATTATCGTCAGCCCTAATACAATAGTGATGAATAATATAAGACTTACTTTAAATCCGTCTTATTCAAAGACCAATTAAATTATTATATAAAAACTCTAATAATTTAATTATATTGTTGTTATAATAAAAGAACAATTAAAGAGATGAGGTTCAATCATGAAAGAAAATTTTGATCAAGAATTTGATAAACTGATGGACTTATTTAAAGAGAATATTGATTTATTTGAACAGATTATATCAGATTTAACCCAAACAGGTATCAAACGCAGAATTGATATTGAGTTAGAAGAGTTTTCGGAATTTACAGGGTTAGATGGCAATAAAGAGTGGCAACAGCAAGATTTTGAACACTTATTTTCAACGCTGAGCCACTTATTTAGTGAAGAGATGGCAGCTATTATGTATGATGAAAATTATAGCTTAGGGTTTGAAGTTTCTAAATATTTGTATAATAAACTACTGCCAATTGGAATGCAGCCCTATTTTATCAACTATAACAAAGAAACATTTGAATTTTTTCATCAGACATGGAAAAAATGCTATCACGGGGGTAGTAAAAGCCTAAAAAAAGAAATGATGAAGTGGTTGAAATCAGAAAGAGAGGACATTCGAATAGAAAACGCAATTGGTCAATGGCGAGGGATATATATACTTATGTATAGTCATGAAAGTTCTTGATAGAGATGTTAATTCCTGTTTTAGGCTTATGCCATTTACTTTTTAATAGTCATACTTTTATTGTTATTAAAACATTACGCAAAATGTAAACGTTTTTAATTTGGTTTGTAATTTATTCACATAATCATAGGCATTTTATTTGAATTTGATGCTTTATTTTAGTAGTATAGTTATTGCTTTGCCGAATGTAGTGTGGATTGCTAAAGCAGTAGTCGGATCGAGAACTTTGTGAAAACATGTCGTGAAGTGATTAAATAACCATTGATTAGCAAACTAGACTATTTTTGGAGAAGCATCTAAAAATCGGTACGCATTTATTCGAGGATTTTATAACATTATCAATATAATAGAAAGAAGTGGAATTTAGTTATGAAAGAAGTAGTTATCTTAGGAGCCGGTTATGCTGGTTTAAGTACACTGAAAGCTCTACAAAAAAAAGCAGGAGATTTCCATATTACGTTAGTGGATCAAAATGATTATCACTATGAAGCAACTGCTTTACACGAAGTGGCTGCAGGAACAGTACCAAAAGAAAAAATTACTTATCCTATCAAAGAAGTTGTAAACACTAAAGTGACAACTTTCTTACAAGACCGCGTTGTTAAAATCAATACTGATAAACAAGAAGTAGAATTAGAAAACAACACTGCTCTTAAATATGATTATTTAGTTGTGGCATTAGGCTTCCGTTCTGAAACATTTGGTATCTCAGGTGCTGAAGAAAATGCTTTAGAAATGGTTAACATTGAATCAGCTGTTAACATCAACAATCATATCAATGCAATGTTGAAAAAATATAAAGAAACACAAGATAAAAAATACTTGAAATTTGTCGTTTGTGGCGCAGGTTTCACAGGAATCGAGTTATTAGGTTCATTAGCTGAAATGAAACCTAAATATGCGAAAGTAGCTGGCGTTAAACCAGAAGAAATCGAAATTTACTGTGTGGAAGCAGCTACACGCTTATTACCAATGTTCAACGAAAAATTAGCGAACTTTGCAATTGGTAAATTAGAAGGTTTAGGCGTTAAGTTATTAACAGGAAAACCAATTAAAGGCATCAAACCAGAAACAGTTGTTTATCAAGACAACGCTGAAACAGAAGAATTAGCTGAATTAGAAGCAGCAACAATTATTTGGACAACAGGTGTTAGCGGAAGCTTTGTTATGGGTGAATCAGGGTTTGCAGAACGTCGTGGCCGCGTAATGGTTGGCGAAGACTTACGTGATCCAGATCATGAAAATGTTTATATTATCGGTGATGTGTCAGCAGTTATGGATCCAGAATCAGGTCGTCCATTCCCAACAACAGCGCAAATCGCTTTAAAAATGGGTGATTTCACAGCACACAACATTTTACGCCAATTAAATAATCAAGCAACTGAAACATTCACATTCAAGTCTCAAGGATCTGTTGCGTCAATCGGTAACACTATCGGTTTAGGTCAAGTTGGTAACACATCAGTTAAAGGTTACCCAGCATCATTCTTGAAAAAAATCATCATGAATAAATCACTTGCTGCAACAGGTGGTATGAAACAAATGTTTGCTAAAGGACGTTTCGATTTATATCACTAAGATCAATCAATCGGTTTAACTAAAAGGCACCCAAAATGGGTGCCTTTTATCTATCCATATTAGTTTTTTAAAGAGATAAGGGGAATAACATATTATGCAACAAAGCTATACATTAACATGCGGTTCAACAGCCGATATGCCAAAAGAATTTTTTGACGAACGTGACATTCACTATTCAAGTTTCCATTTTACGATTGATGGTCAAGAATACTTGGATGATTTAGGTCAATCAATGTCATTTGAGGCGTTTTATCAGAAAATAAAAGCCGGTTCAATGCCAATTACCTCTCAAAGTAATCCAGATGACTACACAAAATTCTTTGAACCATTTTTAGCACAAGGCCAAGATATTTTACATTTATCATTTTCATCAGGTTTATCAGGGGATTATCAATCAGCATGTATTGCTCAAGAAATATTAGCTGATCAATATCCTGAACGCCAAATAGTTGTGATTGATACTCTGGGTGCTTCATCAGGCTACGGTCTACTCGTTGCAACGGCTGCTGATATGCGTGATCAAGGCAAACCATTGGAAGAGGTGGCTAAGTGGGTGAAAGATAATCGTTTAAACTTACACCATTGGTTCTTCTCGACAGATTTAACGCATTATCAACGTGGTGGTAGGATTAGTGCCACGTCAGCTGCAATCGGTGGATTATTAAATATTTGTCCGTTAATGAATATGAATAATGAAGGAAAATTAATTCCACGTACTAAAGTTCGTGGTAAGAAAAAAGTTATTAAAGCTATCGTTAATGAAGTGAAACAACATGCACAAAATGGTGAAAACTATTCAGGTAAATGTTATATTTCACATTCTGATTGCATTAAAGATGCCCAAGAAGTAGCTGGTTTAATCGAAGCAACATTCCCAAATTTAGATGGTAATGTGCAAATTAACAGTGTTGGTACAGTGATTGGTTCACATACTGGACCAGGAACTGTCGCAGTCTTTTTCTTTGGTGATGAGCGTGGCGAATAAATCATTATCACTAAAAAACGTCCGTTGAAGGGCGTTTTTTTGTTAAATAACAAGAAAAATATAAACTATTATTATGTTTTTATTGATAGCGTTTTCTTGTGTTGTTAATATAAACATATCATTACAAGGAGCTGTCATTCCAACCGAAAAATTGAAGCAACCTTTGTGATGAACGATGAGCAACAGGTTGAAAGGTTCGATTCGTTTTTACAAAAAGTTGATGAATGTGTCATTTAAGTCACCACTGAAATTATTGATTGGGCGAAACGAGAATGGCAGTGTGAATTTCAAGATAGCTTGTTGTTATCGCTAGCGGATCATCTTGATTTTGCGATTGCGCGTCATCAACAAGGAATTGAAGTGCCAAATCATCCACTTCATTTAGAAGTGAAACGAATTTATCCATAAGAATATCAAGGTGTCAAGCAGGCGATGGCCTTAATTAATCATAAATTAGAGCTAGAACTACCACTTGCAAAAGATAAACGACAAATGGAAAAAAGTAAACGATAAAAAGGTTAGTTGTAAAATTTGAACACATAGAAGAATGAAGAATGAGGGATGAAAATGTTAGGAATTTCAGTTAAAGACAAAATCGATTCAAACGTGATAGTATCAAGATAGTAGAAATGAGTTAAATTGAAATGTTAGGAAGGAGAGAACAATGAATCTTTTAATTATTGGGGCAACGGGTCAGACTGGTCAGGAACTTGTCACACAAGCTTTAGCAAGTGGTCATCAAGTGACGGTTTATATTAGAAAGTCTTGGCCATTACTAACACATGCCGATCTTAAAATTATTACGGGTCAATTGACAGAAAAAGACAAACTTGTGTCGGCTATGCGTCAACAGGATGCTGTCTTAGTGACCTTAGGCAATCCAAAGTCTAACAAAAGTGCCCCTCTGTTTGAAACAGTGATGCCAGTCATAATTAACGCAATGGAACAAGTAGGGCTTAAGCGGATTATTAAGATGTCAGCGATGGGCGTGGGAGAGACGTTTGTGAATGCCCCGCTACATTATAAGATCGCAGCGAAAACCTTTTTGAAGGGAGCTTTTACCGATCATGAGCGGGGAGAACAGCTGTTAATGAGCAGCTCACTTAATTGGACAACACTTCATCCAGAAATTCTAGTGGATAAGCAAAAAACGGTTCAACCTTATGTGGCTTTATCAAGAACGAATCTTAAAATGCCAATCAATTCAACCACGCGTCGTGTCGATGTTGCACAGGTCATGCTTAGTCTTTTGAATGATGAAACGACATATGAACGGCAAGTATTGATGTGTTCTAAACAAAGTCATTAAAAATAAGATATTCTGTTAACTAAAATCAACCTGTGAGATAAGTGTAGTCCTTGTTTCATAGTTTTTTTAACCTTGTTCAATCGTCACGCCCATCACGGTTAGATGTCCATTTCCGACTAATTTAATGACTAAGCGTGCCATGTGATCAGGTGGGAACTGGCTGTCTGAAGTAATCCACCAATGGACGACGCCTAAGAAAATCGAGGTCATGTATTCAATGATAAAACTAATCGGCACTTCGATATCGTTTTCAGTGATTTTCAGTTTATTAAAGATAACGGTGTAGCGTTGTTCCAATAAAGTCATCATCTGTTTACGGAATAAATACGCCGAGTTGCTCTCTGTATAAGACAGGAAAAAATGTTTGTTTTCGTATATTTCTTGAAAGATTTTAGTTAACAACTCTTCTAAATTTTTGATTTTGACGGTATTGCCGTTCAGTAGTGGTTCTGTGTCGAGAATATCGACAAAGCCTTTCACAATGATATCTAGAATATACTCGGACAATTCTTGTTTGTCTTTGAAATGAGCATAGAACGTGCCCCGATTAATCATTGCACGATCAGTAATGTCTTGAATCGTGATATGGTCCTCATCTTTAACTTGGCAGAGCGCCACGTATGATTCAACAATCATTTTTTTTGTACGTAAAACGCGTAAATCGATTTTTTTCTTCATTTTTTTGCCACCTTTTTGGGAAGTTATCCAACAGATGATTGCGCTGTGTTGGTTATCTGACAAACTGCTTAAGATTGATCATTGTATTTATTTTCACATGTATTAAGATAATTATAACAAACGCAGTGTTGGGTAATCAACAAGTTGTTGGGTTATATAAAAAGGTGGGAATAATATGATGTTGAGATTGGGAATAGATGCCGGTTCGACCACGGTTAAGGTAGTTGCATTTAATCAAGATAATCAAATGGTGTTTTCTAAATATGAACGCCACTTTTCTAATGTTAAAGCGACGATAATAGCGGTATTAAAAGAAATAAAACAAACGTTTCACAATCAAGAAGTATCGCTGACAATGACGGGTTCAGCTGGTATGGGGCTAGCAGATTCAATTAATGCTCCTTTTGTTCAGGAGGTGATCGCCTGTACAACGACGGTGGAGCAATTGATTCCAGAAACTGATGTCGTGATTGAATTAGGTGGCGAAGACGCTAAAATTACTTTTTTTGAAGGTTCACTTGAGCAACGCATGAACGGTACGTGTGCTGGTGGAACGGGCGCGTTTATTGATCAGATGGCCGCTCTTTTAAAAACCGATGCCAATGGCGTAAATGAACTAGCTAAAAACTATCAGACCATCTATCCGATTGCCTCACGTTGCGGGGTTTTTGCAAAAACGGATATTCAGCCATTAATTAATGAGGGCGCGGATCAAGCAGATATCGCTGCCAGTATTTTTCAAGCAGTGGTCAATCAAACGATAGCCGGTTTAGCTGCGGGTCGCAAAATCAAAGGCAAAATAGCTTTTTTAGGTGGGCCACTTTATTTCATGAGTGAGTTACGTCGCCGTTTTATCGAGACGCTTGATATTAAAAAAGAGGACGTTGTCTTTCCTGATAATCCCCAATTATTCGTGGCAATTGGAGCGGCTTTGATGTGTCAAACGCAGATGTCAGAAGGTGCACTTACGCTTGAAGAAGTATTAGCACGTTTGGCGGAAGAAACGAATATTGTCGTCGAAGAAGTCGAAGGTTTACCGAGACTGTTCAAAAGTACGGAAGAATTAAAAATTTTTAGAGAGCGACATGCTTTGGCACAAGCTGAAACAGCTGATTTGGCGAAATATCGAGGACCAGTTTTTTTAGGAATTGATGCGGGTTCAACGACTACTAAAGTCGTGTTACTTGATGACGAGGGGCGTATGTTATTCCAACATTATGGCAATAATGAAGGAGATCCGCTTGCGACAACGATGCGCGTAATTCGCGAGATTTATCAACAGTTACCGACACAAGTCTTTATTGGTAAAGCAGCGGTCACTGGTTACGGTGAACATTTGATTAAACATGCGCTTAAAATTGATCTTGGTGAAGTCGAAACGATGGCCCATTACAAAGCGGCTAATAAGTTTTATCCAGGCGTTGATTTTATTCTCGATATTGGTGGTCAAGATATGAAGGCGATGAAAGTCAAAGAGGGTGTTTTGACATCGATTCAATTGAATGAAGCCTGTTCGTCAGGCTGTGGTTCATTTATCGAAACATTTGCGAAGTCACTAAACTATGGCGTAGAAGAGTTTGCTGAGTTGGCAGTTCAATCACGTAATCCGGTTGATTTAGGCTCGCGTTGTACGGTCTTTATGAACTCGAAAGTCAAACAAGTTCAAAAAGAAGGCGCAACAGTCGGTGATATTTCAGCTGGTTTGTCTTATTCGGTTATCAAAAACGCGATTTACAAAGTGATTAAAGTTCGTCGGCCCGAAGATTTAGGACAGAAGATAGTGTGCCAAGGCGGGACGTTTTATAACGAAGCGGTTTTGCGAGCCTTCGAATTAACAACCGGTCAAGAAGTCGTCCGTCCGTCGATTGCCGGCTTAATGGGTGCATACGGGGCAGCCTTAATTGCCTTAGAAAATTATGAACCTAATGAGGTGAGTTCGCTAATTAGTTTAGAGGAGATGGCTGATTTTACTTCTGAGAACACCCATACAAATTGTGGTTTGTGTGAAAATAACTGTATGTTAACAGTGACGATGTTTTCTGATGGCCGTCAATTTATTTCAGGTAATCGTTGTGAACGCGGGGCAAAAATTAAAGTTGCCCGTGATGATCGACGTGAAAACTTAGTTGACTATAAATATCGCCGTTTGTTTAAGTACCGCTCATTAACGAATAAAAAACAAACCCGTGGAGTGATTGGGATTCCACGTGTCTTAAATATGTATGAAAATTATCCTTTATGGCATACGATTTTTACTGATTTAGGATTTAGAGTCGTGTTATCACCACGTTCAGATAAAGAATTGTACGAACTAGGAATTGAAACCATTTCAAGCGATACTGTGTGTTACCCAGCTTAATTGGTACATGGTCATATTCAAGCTTTGATTAATCAAGATGTACCACTCATTTTTTATCCAGGTGTTATTTTTGAGCAAGAAGAATTTGCAGGGGCAGATAATCATTTTAATTGCCCGATTGTCCAAAGTTATCCTGATGTGATTAAAAATAACGTCGATGAAATTCGTGAAGGGAAAGTCGATTATCGTCGTCCGTTCTTAAATTTAGCGAATCCCAAGTCAGTGATTCACGTATTAAGTGAGACGTTTAAAGATTTAGGGATTACTAAAGAAGAAATGGCTAGCGCAGTCGCGCATGGCTTAAAGGAGATGGCCCAGTTTAAGGCCGATATTCAGCAAAAAGGTGAAGCCGTAATAGAAAAGCTAATTGCCAACAATCAAAAAGGAATTGTCTTAGCTGGCAGACCTTATCATATCGATCCAGAAATCAATCACGGGATTGCTAACATTATCAATCAAGAAGGTTTCCACGTTTTAACCGAAGATGCTGTTTCGCATTTAGAAAATGTTGGAGATTTACGTGTGGTTAATCAGTGGACCTACCATTCGCGTCTCTATGCAGCAGCAAAACTAGTGGCTAAAACACCAGCCTTAGAACTTGTGCAACTTAACTCATTTGGATGTGGGATTGATGCCGTAACCACTGACCAAGTTGAAGAAATTATGGCCCAGTATGATCGTATATATACCGTACTAAAAATCGACGAAGGGTCTAATCTAGGTGCGATTCGTATTCGTTTGCGTTCACTCAAAGCGTCAGTTAAAGAACGCGACAAACGTCATTACGTACCGACTAAACAATTTGAAACGGAAGAAAAAATTATTTTTACAAAAGAAATGAGTAAGAAGCATACCCTATTACTGCCAATGCTAAGCCCAATTCATCAAAAAGGATTGGTCGATTTAGCTTTGCAAGAGGCAGGCTATTATGTCGTTTGTTTACCGTCAGAAGATCGCCAAGCAGTCGATGTTGGTCTAAAATATGTTAATAATGATTCGTGTTATCCAGCGATTATTTCAATTGGTCAATTAATAAAGGCTTTGCAGAGCGGGCAGTATGACTTAGATAATGTTAGTGTTATGATGACCCAAACAGGTGGTGGTTGTCGGGCAACCAACTACATTCCGCTACTTAGAAAAGCGTTAAAAGATGCTGGTTTTGGCCAAGTCCCTGTTGTCTCAATTTCAATGGGCAATAAAGGAGTTGAACATCAGCCTGGTTTCAAATTGACACTCCCAATTTTAAAAAGTCTAGCGATTGCCTTTTTATATGGTGATTTGTTTGAACGCGTCGTTTATCGCACGCGCCCATATGAAGTCGCACCAGGTTCCGTTGATGCGCTACATCAAAAATGGTTAAAGCAAATCGAGCCGAGTATTCGTAGTGGTTCCTACAAACAATTCAGAAAAAATATGCAAGCGATTATCGAAGATTTCGATACGATTCCGCTAACTAACACAGTCAAACCAAAAGTCGGCATTGTTGGGGAGATTTTAGTGAAATACTCACCTGTTGCCAATAACGATATTGTCCGTGTGCTAGAAAATGAAGGGGCTGAAGCGGTCGTTCTTGATATCGCAGGTTTCTTATTATATTCACTTTATAATAACGTGTGGCGACAAGCTAATATCGGTGGCTCGCTGAAAAGTAAATGGATTGCCGAATTTGCGATTAAAGCAGTTGAGCAATGTCAAAAACCAATGGATAAAGCGTTGAGAAAATCAGCGAGATTTACTGGTTTAACCAAAATTGAAGCATTAGCTGACGCAGCTAGTGAGATTTTATCCATTGGTAATCATACCGGTGAAGGTTGGTTCCTAACAGGTGAAATGATTGAGTTACTGAACAAAGGTGTCCATAATATTGTCTGTTTACAACCATTCGGCTGTCTACCAAATCATGTCGTTGGTAAAGGCGTAATTAAAGAGCTACGCTCACGCTATCAAATGGCTAACATTACGCCCGTTGACTATGACCCTGGCGCGTCAATTGTTAATCAGTTGAACCGTATTAAATTAATGATGGCAACAGCGAATAAACATATTGAAGTCTGAATAACTAAACACGCTAAGATTGAGGCGTTTATACCTTAATCTTAGCGTGTTTACTTGTTTTATTTGATAATTAGGGCAATTATGAGTCCTATAATAATTAATAGCATCATAGCACTGCTTTTTTTCATCAAGTTAGTGGTTTCTTTCGGATTGTAAACCTCTATATCATCGAATTTTACCGCATCTTTCGCCTTTAGCATCGTTTCGACATCTTTTAATAAACTAGCATTTCCCGGCGAGTCAGATAACATATGTTGAGCATAGGGGAAGACTAAAACATGCTCTGGTTCGGCATGTAACATATCTTGATACCAGGTATTAACATCTATTTGATAGTGTTCCTTAGGGATTTTTAGAGCTTTTCCGACTTCTTTTGGATCGAATTTTAATGAAAAAACGTCAGGACTATTGTTCGATAGTTCCTTGCCGTATCCAATCGAAAGGTTACCATATAGCCATAGTTCTTCATCCATTTGGGTTGAAATACCACTTGGAATATTGCAATCATAAACGAGTTCATTCGTAGCATTTGCTCGTTTGACGTCGACAATAACATGACCATCGAAATCAGTTGTGATAATAGAGCGTTCAGTAGTCGGACTAATCAAACCACCTTTTTTATCGTAGCTGATTGTATTCGTATCATAATCTACAATTACCCATGTCAAAAGACCGGTTGTCTTATCACGTGCGACTAAGTAAAACTCCATCCGTTGTCCCCAAAAAAGCACTGGTATGTACATTGAACGAGCCAAAAAGCGCATAGTACTGAGGTTCTTCATCCTTTATTACACGACTTTTAACCATTTCAAAGTTATCAGAAAGTAAGGCATTGGCTTTTTCTACATCATGGACTTTATAACATAAAAATGAACTATAGGGTTCAACGACAAAGCCCATATAAGGTGTTTTGTTGGCATTTTTTTCAATAATTTTATTCTGATATTTAGTTGGTAACATCGTTAAAAATTGTTGTAAAAAATGAATAGAACCCACGTTTATTGGATCTACTAACTTTTCAATATTTTTGGTAAAATCAAATTTTTTCATAAAGTTCCTCCTCGAGATGCTATTAAACTGTTTTTTTATTAATGAGTTAGTGACAAGAATAATGGTAAAAAAACGTATTTATATATTTAAAGTATACCACTCTCTCTTTAAAGAACCATTTTTTAAACCTTGTTGAATAATAAGAATGAGGTAGCTAGAATAATTAATGGTATGATGAGTGTAGAGGTTTTTTATAAGGAGGGTTGTTAGATGAATCAAGCTGAAAGAACGTTTTGGAATAAGTTTATTGAAGCAACGGGTAATCAGCAGGCAGTATTGGGTGAATCATGGCGTTTTGGCAATTCAGAAGAGACGGCGGATGAATTAGGGGAATTAGTGTTACAAGGTATCAAAACAGCAACGAGCAGTGCGTTGGATGCTTATCAAAAAGCGAATGAGCCTATCCCAACAGTCAAAGAAAATACGTATGATATATTATTGGATGGCAGAGGAAAACCCATCGCGATTTTGAAAATTACCAACGTTAGTGTGATAACCTTCAACCAAATCACACCAGAATTTGCGTATAAAGAAGGCGAAGGTGACCGCTCATTAGCCTACTGGCGAGAAGTACATCAGGATTTTTGGGGAGCAGATTATGAGGAAGAGATGGGCGTTGTCTGCGAAGAGTTTCAAGTCGTTTGGAAATAATAAAAAATGAAGGAAGTGTCCGCAAGTGAATGAAGTGATTAAAAAAATGAAAGAACATGTCTCAGTGAGAGAGTTTGAGACAACGCCTCTTTCAGAAGAGATGAAACAAGCCTTAATAGAAGCGGCTCAGAGTGGTTCGTCTTCGAATTTTGTCCAAGCCTTTTCGATTATTGAAATAACTGATCCACAAAAACGAGAAGCCTTGGCCAACATTACCAACAGTGCCGAATATGTCAAAAATACAGGCACATTTTATGTGTTTGTCGCGGATTTATACCGTCATGCAACCATTTTAGAAACACATCAGAAATCATTAGATGGCATTAGAAATATGGAAAGTTTGTTAGTAGCCGTCGTCGATACGACCATTGCAGCTGAGGATATGTCAGTGGCTGCTGAATCAATGGACTTGGGGATTTGTTATATTGGTGGGATTCGTAATGATATGAAACAAGTGGCGGAAATTTTAGATTTACCACCATTTACTGTGCCGCTATTTGGTTTGACAGTTGGTATCCCTAAAGCTAAAAATCAAGTCAAACCACGATTACCAATTGCTAATCAAGTCTCAGAAAATACGTATGACCGTGAGAAATTAACGGACTTAACAGCTTATGAAGAAATCACCCACCAATATTATGGTGGTCGCGCAACCAATGCGCAAGAAACATCATGGTCGTTTAAAAATGCGAACTTCTTTGGAGAAGTAAGACGAGCAGAAGTGGCAGAGTTTTTGAAGGAGCAAGGGTTTACCTTTAATTAAATTGTGAAAAATGCTGGGTTTAGGTTATGTGAGAATTATTTTATTAACAAAATTATACGAATTACGAATTTAGAATGAAAAAATATATCAATAAGGAGTTAGTACCATGAAAGAGCTGAATCTACAACCAATCAATCTCATGGTCTAACCGATAGCTTATGATATCTGGTTTGAACCACAAAACTATCTGTTAAAAATGTTTTAGAAACAGAGAATCGCTTACATTTACTCGCTAAGAAAGATACGGTGTTAAGTCGTGCGTTAACGTTGACTTTTGAAGCTCAATGGTCAAGTAGATCTTGCGGGAGAGAACTATCTTCGTCATTTAATCACAGTGGGGAACATCGTAAAAGAACAGCAACATGAGGAGGCGGTTATTGCGGTCGCGTATCTGCATGATATTCTTGAAGATACAAAAGTTGATGAATCTCAGCTTATAATTAAGTTTTCTCAAGAAATTGTCGAGGCTGTCAAAGTATTGACCAAACCCAAATATGAATCTTATCAAGATTATTTAGCACGAGTGAAAACTAATGAATGGGCTCGAATAGTGAAACTCGCAGAGCTTAGTCATAATAGTGAACTCTCTCGAATAAAAAATAGAAAAATCATGCAACGGGATAGACAGCGTTTTGAGAAGTATCGATCCGCGATGTTTTACTTAGAAAAAGTTGAAGGAGAGGACAAGGGAGTATGAAATACTTTATCGCTGATTTACATTTATATCATGAGAATGTCATTCGATTTTGTGAGAGACCGTTTGCTAATGTCGAAGAAATGAATGACACTTTAATTCATAACTGGAATCAAGTAGTAACTCCAAAGGATGATGTCTATATTTTAGGCGATTTCATTGTAAGGGGCTCGGGTGAGGAAGCGAATAAAATATTACAACAATTAAATGGCAAAAAATATTTAATCAAGGGCAATCATGAACACTATTTGAAAGACCCAGAGTTTGATGCTAGCTTATTTGAATCAATAAAAGATTATTCTGAAATGGCTAGTTGTAGAATCAAGTTAGCCACCCTAAGATAAATAAAAAACACCATGGTAAAAAATCATGTATCATTGAAGTACTCACTCAACAATGAAAGGAATTTTTACCATGGCTCAAATTAAGAGTAACACAAAAAAATCAACCTATAAACACCTTTCCTTCAAGGAAAGACAACTTATTGAATCCTGGCATAAGAATGGTAAATCAAATAGAGAAATTGGTAAACGGTTAGGTCGTCATCACCAAACGATTGCTAACGAGCTTAAACGTGGTACCACAACTCAAATTAAAGAAAATAGAAAAGTTAGACAACTCTATTTTGCTGATACAGGACAAGCCGTTTATATAAAAAACAGGAAGCGTTGTGGAGCTAAATCCAAATTAATAAGTGCCTTTGACTTTATTAATTATGCTTGTAAACAAATCATTGAATTTAATTGGTCACCAGATGCGATTGTTGGGTTTGTTAAATCCTTAGAGGATTTTGACAAACCTACAGTCTCCACTAAAACACTTTATAACTACATAGATAGTGGCATTCTACCAATAAGAAACCACCATCTTAAAATGAAGCTTAGGTTATCACCGAAGAAAAAGAAAAGCCATCAACATAAAAAAGAGCTAGGAAAATCAATTGATCTACGGCCAGCTTCGATTGATAGTAGACAATCTTTTGGTCATTGGGAAATAGATAGTGTTCTTGGAGCCAAAACAAAAGATGACAATGCTTTACTCACTCTCGTTGAAAGAAAAACACGCTACATGGTGACCGCTATTTTAGATGACCATACTGAAGAGTCTGTTTGCTATGCGTTAAAACAACTAGAAAAGCAGTTTGGTCATTTGTTTTCTCATGTGTTTAAATCAATCACCGCTGATAACGGAAGTGAATTTAGCTCATTACAAGACACCTTAAACCATGCGACTGATATTTACTTTGCTCATCCGTATTCCTCATGGGAACGTGGAACAAATGAACGGCATAATGGATTACTTAGGAGATTTGTTCCGAAAGGAACACCGATATATAAGTATTCAAAACAATTTATTCAGCAAGCTACTGATAGTATCAATTTTTTACCACGTAAGTTGTTAAACTATCGACAACCAGTCATACTATTTTTAGAAGAATTGGAAAAAATTAAAACCAAAACCTGATAGTAAAAGAGGTTTTGGTTAAAATAACATTGATATTTAGATTTTTTTACCTAAGTGGCTAACTTAATATTGCAATTTAGATTATTTTAATTTTTTAGAGATAGGCACAACAATTGATGAATTACTTAATGGAACTTTTGAAGATTCTAGAACATATAGAGGAAGAAATAAAAAAATATAACATAAGTCCTCCATTAGTACTGTAAAAAAATAAGCACTCTGAATTCAGAGTACTTATGATTGGATTGTTACAATATGATATCTATTTTTTGTAATTCATCACCAATTCTTTTTACAATCTCAGTAACTAATGCATTTCCCATAAAGAACATTCTCATACGATCAGAAACTTCTACTATTTCACCAGTAGGAGTTTTTTTGTATTTAGTCCAATCATCAGGGAAATCTTGTAGTCTGTCAGCTTCAATTGGTGTCAGAAGACGATAACGTCCATTAATTTTTAACAAGTGGGTTGAACGATTGACAGAGCCTTCAGAGGTTAACATAGTACGACCAGGTAATTCTAAATCATCATAGGGAGACATGCCACCTTCTGAGAATGTATAGGTGAATCCTTCAGCAGAAGTACGTTCGATTTTTTTAGGTCCTCGTAAGTATTCAAATTTTTTAATTTTTTGAGGATCTGTTAAATAATATTTTTCCTCTACTTCGTTTTCAGACTGGATAATTTGTCCTAGTTTGATGGGTTCTTCATCACCAGTAGGTTCAGTATCAATAGTAAAATAGCAATCGTGGCGTATGATACCAGTGCTACATAATTAATTGAGATAGGTGGTCCAACACGTGAATTTTTTTGGAATAAGTTTAAAATAGTGCTAATGTCAATTGGGCATGTTCTTATTTTTTGTATATACAATTTCCTGAAACTCAAAGCGCTACGATTATGAAATCGATTCAAATATTGCTTTGAAAACTATTTTTTAACAAATTTTGTCCTGAAAGTGCATGGTCAGTGTCTAAGTTAACTGCTATACTCAACTTATCAATAACAAAGATGAGGAGAAACTAATGTCAGTTCAGGATAAGATTATCATTAAAGGATTGAAACAAAATAACTTAAAAAATATCTCGCTTGAAATTCCAAAACGTAAGATTGTCGTATTTACCGGAGTATCAGGCTCAGGCAAATCAAGTATTGTCTTTGAAACAATTGCGGCGGAGTGTCAGCGCCAGATGAATGAAACCTATTCAGCGTTTGTTCGTGGTCGCTTGCCTAAGTATGAAAAACCACATGTTGAGCAAATTGAGAATTTATCGGCGTCAGTTATTATTGATCAGACGCGCTTAGGTGGCAATGCGCGTTCGACGGTCGGGACGATTAGTGATATGTATTCAGCTTTGCGTTTGCTTTATTCACGTATTGGAGAACCATACGTTGGAACAGCTTCTTATTTTTCATTCAACGATCCAAATGGTATGTGTCCAGAATGTTTTGGACTAGGAAAAGTTATGAAGGTAGATGTCTTGCCGATGATTGATGCCGATAAGAGTTGGAATGAAGGTATGGTGTCGTTGCCAGCTTTTTCAGTGGGGAAATGGTACTGGAAAGTTTATACCGGTAGTGGATTGTTCGATCTTGATAAGAAGTGGCACGACTACAGTGAACGTGAGCGTCATTTATTGCTTTACGGGTCGGAAGTACCAGGTGGTAAGCAAGTAGCGAAGAAGGTTGAAGGCGTGCAAAACATGATGAGTCGTTTGCTTTTGAAACGTGATAGTTCGGAGATGGGTGAGGCGTCAATGAAACGACTAACAAGTTTAATCCATGAGGAAAGTTGTAAGGCGTGTCAAGGCAAGCGATTGAATCCACAGGCGTTGGGGTCTAAGGTGGCTGGTTATGGTATTGATGAGTTATGCGAAATGGAATTTACTGAATTACGAAATGTCCTTGCGACCATTGATGATTCACGTAGTCAATCGATCGTTGATAATCTGGCTACGTCATTGACACGAATGATTGAGATTGGCTTACCTTATTTGTCGCTGAATCGAGAGTCGTCATCATTATCAGGTGGTGAGGCGCAACGTTTGAAGCTAGTACGCTATATGGGCAGTTCGTTAACAGATATGATTTACATTTTTGATGAACCGAGTACAGGAATGCATCCACGTGATGTCCACCGCATGACATCATTATTGCGTAGTTTGCGTGATAAGGGGAACACGGTACTTGTGGTGGAACATGACCAGGATGTCATTGCGCTTGCCGATGAAGTGATTGATGTCGGTCCGCTTGCGGGGCGTAATGGAGGGGAGATTTTGTATCAAGGTAGCTATGAGACTTTGCTTGAAACAGATACTTTAACCGGTAAAGCAATGAAAGCCAAGATGCCACTTAAATCTCATCCGCGTGTACCGCATGCATTTTTACCAGTTCGTGGTGCAACGCTTCATAATTTAAAAAATGTTTCGGTCGATATCCCGCTAAATATTTTGACGGTGGTCACAGGCGTAGCTGGTTCGGGAAAAAGTTCGCTAATTCGCGATGTGTTTGCTAAACAATACGAGGAGCGTGTCATCATGGTTGATCAGTCGCCAATTAATGCGCGCGGTCGTTCGATGCCGATCACGTTTTTAGGTGTATTCGATGCGATTCGTAAATGTTTAGCTGATGAAAATAACGTTTCGGCTTCTTTGTTTTCATTTAATAGTAAAGGTGCCTGTCCAACGTGTAAGGGGAAAGGAGTTATTGTCACGGAGCTGGTCTTCATGGATCCAGTCATTACGGTTTGTGAAGACTGTGAAGGCTGTCGTTTTAACGCGGAATCCTTAGCACATACTTTTCAAGGAAAAAATATTGTCGAAATTCTAGAATTAACAGCAGAAGAAGGCGTGGCCTTTTTTGCTGAGAAACCTAAGATTCGCAAGTGGTTAGAAGCGATGGTGGAAGTTGGTTTGTCCTACTTGTCATTAGGTCAGCCATTATCGACATTGTCTGGCGGGGAACGTCAACGAATGAAGTTGGCTAAATACTTACATCTAGGTGTAGGAAATATTTATGTACTCGATGAACCAACAACGGGACTACACGCATCGGATGTGTTGGCGATTATGGACTTGTTGAATAAATTTGTTGACCGTGGTAATTCCGTGATTGTGATTGAACATAATATGGACGTGATAAAAAACGCTGACTATCTCATTGATATCGGTCCAGACGGTGGAACAGCCGGTGGTCAAGTGGTTTTCTGTGGTAGGCCTCATGAGATGGTCGAACAATCACAAAGCATTACAGCAGATTATTTGAGAAAATCGTTGTAGACAGCTGTGATTTAGTAAGCAACATGATATTGATATATACTTTTTAGAATCTGGAATACCTTATTAACGTTTTAATGGACTAACAAAACTCCCTTGTCGTTTGACTGGGGAGTTTTTTAGTTCGGGAAGTTTTCATTCTGTTTTACACAAAGAAGTTGTTTAATGAAATTTTGTAAGGTTACATATTGATACTAAATAAATTGAATATGCTAAAATAATCTTTAAAAAGTCGGGTATTACTGGTTTAATAGAGCTATAGTTATTGTTTATGAAAGAAAGAGGTGAAAGACTTGGAATTTATTGAATCAATTAGTAAGACGTTACATTTTATTGAAGAGCATATACAGGATGATTTAACGATAGAAAAAATCGCGAAACATGTTTATCTCACGCCAATGTCTTTACAAAAAGGTTTTTCGATGCTGTGTGGTTATACTTTAAACGAATATATTCGAAAACGTAAATTTACCTTGGCAGGGTTTGATGTAATGAATAGTAATGAAAAAATTATTGATATTGCACTTAAATATGGCTACGAGTCACCGGATAATTTTACACGTGCTTTTAAGAGATTTCATGGTTCATCTCCAATTTCAGTCCGCACTGGTGAAGCAACCATTCAAGAATTTGCTCCTTTAAAGGTTAATTTGGAGTTAAAAGGTGGTTATTTAATGGAATATCGTATTGAAGAAAAACCAGCATTCAAAGTCGCTGGTATTTGTCAAACCATCGCCTATGAAGCAGCGTACAAAGAAGTACCACTGTTTTGGCAACTGCTTATGTCTAAACATCAAACAGTTGATTTTTGTCCTAAATATGGAGTGAATGCTGATTTGGAGATGACAGGAATTGACTTTGATTATATGATTGCCGATGATTTGAATGGAAATATGTTACCTTTCTCAGAGGCAAAGATTCAAGAAATTCCCGCGCACACTTGGGCTGTATTTCCTTGTCGTGGGCGAGCAGATCAACAGTTAGCTGACATTAATCAAAAAATTTATCAAGAATGGCTACCTAATACATCCAACTATGAAATTGCGGCTGGTTATACTATTGAAAGGTATGATGATCCCACTGGTTATCCTCAAGGAACGCTAGATAACAATTATTATAGTGAGATTTGGTTACCAGTCAGAATTAAACAGTATCAGAATGGAGTGGCAAATAGATGATACACAATATCTTAATTGTCGAAGACGATGCAACAATTTCCCGTTTGCTAAAGCAACATTTGGGACAATGGGGTTATCAAGTTACTGAAATAGAGGACTTTTCTCAAGTTGCTGAAGAAGCACGAAATATCCAACCTGACTTGATTATTATGGATATCATGTTGCCTTATCAAAACGGATTTTATTGGACACAACAAATAAGACAGTTTTCAAAGGTTCCGATTTTATTTCTCTCATCAGCTGATGACTCGATGAGTATTGTAACAGCGCTTAATAACGGGGGCGATGATTTCGTCGCTAAACCTCTTGATTTAGCTGTTTTTACGGCAAAGGTTCAGGCTTTATTACGCCGTTCCTATGAATTTCAAGCTAACAAAGTTATGACTACTTACTACACTTATGGGAACTTAAGGTATGTTCCAAATGAAAGTCAAATAATGTTAGAAAATCAGCAAACCATTCATCTAACGCCAACCGAAAATAAATTGTTAATGATTTTATTCCGGCATCTTGGGGAAGTAGTACCTAAAGAACATATTTTGGAATATTTATGGCGTGATGATTGTTATATTGATCAAAATACATTGGCCGTAAATATGAATCGTCTCCGAAAAAAAATAGTGGAAACGCCATTGAAAGATAAAATTGCAACGGTAAAAGCAAAAGGTTACTTGCTTGAGAAGGAAGGACATGCCAGTGAATAAAAAAATGATAGTGCGGATTATTTGGCAGCAACTTAAAAGGTTATGGTGTATTTATGTTATCCTGATATTGAGCTGCTTTTTTGGTTTATGGTTAAGCGAAGCCACTGTGGAGGTCTGGCAAACCCTAGCCTATGTCCTAATTTTACCTCTAATTAGTATTTCCCTTTATATAGGGTGGCAAACTTATCGAAAGATAATGCGTTATCAGTCTTTTTGGGGTAACGTAACATCTGAGCAGCGGGATTATATAACTTCGATAGAAACATTGAGTCATACGATTATTACACAGCAACAGCAGCACATCCGTGATGTTGAACAAGAAGCACATAGGTTAATTGCAGAATGGGAAGATTATTATAGTGTTTGGAGTCATCAAATTAAGACGCCACTAGCATCGTTACAATTACAAGCGGATACTGACAATCTCTCAAAGGCTAGTGTTAAAAATGAAGTTAACAAAATTGAACATTATGTTAAAATGATGATTTATTATCTGAAAGCCAACCATCTTTCAAACGACATTGCTTTAACGAATATTGAGGTCGATAAAATTATCAAGTCACTATTACGTGAACATGCACATTTCTTCATTCAAAACGACTTAACCGTTAACCTTGACGTGCGAAAATTGCAGGTACTATCTGATGAAAAGTGGTTACGATTTATCCTAGAGCAGCTTTTAATTAATGCGGTAAAATATACTTTGCAAGGTGCTATTACTATACGTTCATCTCAGTTTCAACAACTTGAAATCATTGATACCGGCATTGGAATTTTACCGGAAGATTTACCACGTGTATTTGAAAAAGGTTATACAGGTTACAACGGTAGAACGCAACATAAGGCAACTGGACTAGGTCTATATATGGTAAAAAAACTAGCAGATGAATTAAATATTAAGTTAATAATAGAATCAACTGTTGGAAAAGGGACATCTGTTCGCTTGATATTTCCAAAAAATCATGTTTGAGTTGGAGGTAACCTTACAATTTTGTTAGGTTGCCTCTTTATTTTGTTAGTAGCCTTTTAGTCAGATGGAAGCTAAACTGAATTAGAAGGAGTGATTAGATGACATTATTAGATGTTCAACATGTTAAAAAAATTTATGCCACCAAAGCAACTAGTCTTGAGGTACAGGCGTTAAAAGACATTAGTTTTTCAATTGAAAGTGGCGAGTTCGTTACAATTATGGGGGAATCAGGCTCAGGTAAAACTAGCTTACTTAATATTTTAGCTACATTAGATAAACCAACTACTGGGGATGTTTTATTAGAAGGCCAGTCTCTAATGACAATTGAAGAAGAAGAGAGCGCCGTATTTAGACGACAACATTTAGGTTTTGTTTTTCAAGACTTTAATTTGTTAGATAATTTCAATGTGAAGGATAATATATTATTACCACTTGTTTTAAATAATCGTTCACTTGCAGAGTTGGAGAGTGCTTTGAATCAAGTAAGTGATAGGATGGCTATTGAAGAGTGGTTAGATAAGTATCCCTATGAATTGTCTGGAGGACAACAACAACGAGTGGCCATCGCCCGAGCATTAATTAATCAACCTAAGTTATTATTAGCTGACGAGCCAACTGGAGCGTTAGATTCTAATACATCACGTGAAATATTAACGTTATTTGAAGATTTGAACCAACAACGGCAAACGATATTAATGGTCACACATAGTCCATTAGCCGCTAGCCATTCTAATCGCGTGATTTTTATAAAAGATGGCAAATTATTCCATCAACTATACCGAGGTACGTTATCAACTGATGATTTTTTAATTAAAATTAATCAAACACTCTCTTTATTACAAACTAATGGAGGTAAGTGATGATTTATTTGAAATTAGCTATTAATTCCTTAAAAAAGAATTTAGCCGTAGTCTTACCATTCCTTTGTTCCATGATTTTTTTGATTAGTCTGAATACAGTCTTATATTTGTTACTCGTTAATCCGGGAATGGATAAAATGCCCGGGGCGAGTGATGTTAGAATGATTTTTTCATTTGGTCGTAATATCTTATTGATTTTTTCATTAATTTTTGCTTATTATACCCATAGTTTTTTGATTAAAGAACGTCAAAAAGAATTTGGACTGTATAATTTATTAGGCCTTTCGATAAAACAACTACGTTATGTTTTGATGTTTGAAAAACTAATACTAGCGTTTGCTAGTCTCATTGGTGGTTTGTTTATGGGGATTTATTTATCTAATCTGATGTTTTTAGTTTTGAAGAAGATGATGGGTGTAGGACAAGATTTTTTCTTTCATGTGGAAGGATCGGTTATTTTAAAAATTAGCCTATTAGTGGCATTATTGTTTGTAATGCTATTGATGATTGACAGTTTGAAGCTTCGTAAAATTTCACCGATTGATTTATTTAGTCAAGCGAAACAAAATCAATCTTCACCAAAAAGGCATCAATTGTTAGGGGTAATCGGTATTTTACTATTAGGTATAGCTTATTACTTATCTGTTACGATTCAGTCACCTCTACAAGCGTTCTTTATGTTTTTTATTGCCGTTTTATTAGTGGTGATAGCGACTTATTTACTTTTTACCTCAACTTCAGTGTGGCTACTTAATCAATTAAAACAAAAACGAGAGCTTTATTATCAACCGGAAATGTTCATTATGATTTCGACCATGATCAAGCGGTTATGGCAAAATGCGATGGGTCTAGCTAATATTTCATTATTAAGTACAATGGTTTTAGTAACGGTTGTGACGACGGCTAGTCTTTATTTCGGTATTGATTCCATGATTCGTAATCGAAGTCCGGAAGATATTAGTTTAGAATTGCCTACTGTCTCATCAGAAGATTTTGATAAGTTGCATCAACTAGCCAATAATCATGACATAACTATAGACTCGATTAAGAGTTATAGATCGACAAAAAGGTTACTGGTAACCATTAATGAAAAAGGGGTACAACCAGTTCATGCGAATGGACTAGGGGTATATGATCAATCAAACGCGTGGCAGTTAACCTTAATGACAGCCACTGACTACCAAAAAATAGCTAAAGAAAAAATTGATTTAAAAACTAATCAAGTAGCTATTTTAAGTGATAATCAGATTTTTAATAGGGCGGAATTTAAAGTAGGACAGCAACACTATGAAGTTTTAACATTAGCATCAAAGGAATTGCCGAGTACTAGTGGTGGTGCGTTAATTAATATAAATGATAGTGTTTTTGACAATGTTGTGATGGTGTTATCATCTGAGAAGCAAGTAACTAATTCTTACAAGGAATTACTTCCGTCAGATAGTGATGAAAGTGATAGGCAGTTATCCCAACCAATCATGCGAGAGTATATTGGTTTTAATTTTGAAGGGAAAGAAGATCAACGTTTAATGTTTGCACAAGGGGTGAAGACATTTTTTGATGGGAGGTCTTTATCGTTTAGCTCGTACGATTTCAATAAAAAAGAGGCACTAAGTTTTACAGGAGGGTTCTTATTTATTGGCTTAATTTTTGGTATATTATTTTGTTTAGCCACAGCTTTAATTATTTACTATAAGCAAATTACTGAAGGTCGTCAAGATAGACGACAATTTGACGTGTTGCAAAAAATTGGGATGGGTGAGAGTGAAGTGAAAGCGACGATTAATCAGCAGATGTTAGGGATTTTCTTTTTTCCAATTGGACTGGCTATTCTTCATCTAAGTTTTGCAATGCCAATGATTAATAAGTTGTTGCGTCTATTTTCTCTTAAAGATGTAGGGTTGACCATTAAAGTAGCAGTAGTAACATGCGTGGTTTTCTTAGCAATCTACTATGTTATTTTTAAATTGACTTCAAGGAAATATTATCAAATTGTAAGACGGGGGAAATAATGCATGAATAGACTATTTATTTTTAAATAAATAATAGGCACTATGACTCGAGTTGTTCTCTCCTAATTTAAATTATATGAATTTTCAAATTAAATTAGAATAAAAAATTATGTAAGAAGCTGTGACAAAAGTTAGTGTTATTAGTCTAAAATAAAAAATCCGAAATGGACGAAAAGTGTTATTTTTCGTTTGTTTCGGATTTTTTCTATTTTCTACGTCTTTTTGCGTCTCCAAAGACGCTAATTTCATCATATTTAGTGCCAAGGAAACAATTCCGGTTTCCTTGAGAACTTTTCCAAGTCCTCTCACAGAGAAACGAGTGAAACCTAAAGAAGCCTTCATCCGTCCGAAAACTGGTTCAACATCTATCTTACGTTTAGCGTATATTTTTCCAGTTTCTTTGGTTGAAAGCAAATCTCGTTGCTTCGCTTTATAATATTCCCATGAAGGATTAATCATTATTTTTCTTGTGTAGCCCTTAGCTGTTAACGCATCAGGTATTTCTTCACGATTTTCATCATATTTTTCTGCTATATATTCCTTGAAATCACGCGTAAAACCGTCTTTGTCTGTGCGTTTTCTATACGTATTAAAATTAAAACGGACTCCTTTCGGGTCAATATAATAATCCTCTTTTTCTTCGTAAATCCAATTCATTACTTTTCTATCATCTGACTGCCATTTTTTACTATTTTCTTTTAACATTGTCCCGTACGGGATTAATGATGTATGTTGAGATAATTTATCTTCTAAATATTGATAGTTACTTTCTGAACCATAACCTGCATCTGCCACTATATGCATGCCCTCTTTTTCTGAAAGATTCATTTTTTCTAAGAAAGGAATTAGCGTTTTAGTATCTGTTGGATTTTGGTAAACATCATACCCTACGATAAATTGCTTACTCGTAGCAATTTGCAAATTATAGGCAGGTTTAAGCTGACCATTTTTCATGTAGTCTTCTTTTACTCTCATGAAAGTGGCATCGTGATCAGTTTTTGAATAGCTATTTCGTTTTCCAAATGTCTTAAATTGTTTTTGATGTTCTACCATTTTAGCTCGACGTGCAGCTAATTTTCTTTTAGTTGATTTTAAAGAACGACGTTCTTGTTTTGCAGGGTTAGGTGACAGTTTTGGTTCTGCTTCGATTTGTTTTTCTAATTCTTCTAATCTTAATTCTAAACGAGTCAGAACTTCATCGACCATATCTAAAGACAGATTAGATCCCTCTGGTATATGAGACGACGAATAAGCCTCTTTTAATTCATTCATTAAAGAGACAGTTGCTTCTCGATTCATCGCATCGAAACGAATAGTATTTTTTTCCAAACAAAACTAAATTTATTGGCATCTGCTAAAATTTTAGTCCCATCAATAAAAATGGCATCATCAATCATATTTTGTTGACGTAAATAAGCGGTTAGATTATCCAATCCTTGATTAATAAGACCTTCTAATTCATTAGATATTCTAAAGCGCGCAATAGTTCGATAAGAAGGCATCATTTCTTGTGTTAACCAGCGAGCCGGTAGGCTCTCTTCAGCCAATTGAGCAATTTTACGACTACTAAAAACACTTCGAGTGTACGCAAATAAGACCAGTTTCAACATAGCAGCTAAATCATATTGACGTGGTCTTCCGAATAAATAGGGTTCATTGATTTGTAGTGCTTCAACCAACTCGTTAATAAACCAAGCGGTATTATTTTTTTCTGGAATATATGAAGTTGTGATATCCAAACTTAACTGATTCATGTTATAATTATTATACATTTTTGGGGTCCTTTCTAGGATTCTTTGAAGCATGGGTGCAACCGTGCTTCTTTTTTTATTTTATTATACCAAAATCCCTGATAAATTTGGATTCATTGCCAAATTTATCAGGGATTTTTTAGAGACTTATGTCACAGCCTCTTTTTGGCATACATTGATATAATTGAATTATTAAAAGGACAAGTAAGTTGGGCATTGTAATTTTTATATTAGGAGGAATATTATGGCGAAAATTGGATATGCGAGAGTTAGTAGTAAAGATCAGCAGTTAGATAGACAAATCAGTGCGTTAGAGGACGTTTCTAAGCTCTTTTCAGATAAATTAAGTGGACAATCCATCGAACGACCGCAATTAAAAGCGATGTTAGACTACATTCGTGAAGGTGATATAGTGGTTGTAACGGAATTGGACCGATTAGGAAGAAATAATGAGGATTTAACTAATATCATGAATCAAATTCAGCAAAAAGGCGCAACGCTTGAAGTTTTAAATTTACCGACTCTATCAGGAATAGAAGATGATAATTTAAGACGATTGATTAATAATTTGATGATTGAAATTTATAAGTATCAGGCGGAATCCGAGCGACAAAAAATTAAGGAACGACAACGTGAAGGAATTGAAATTGCAAAGGCAAAAGGAAAGTATAAAGGTGGTCAACGTAAATTTAAGGATGATGATCCGCGATTGCAGCTGGGGTTTGAGTTGTATTTGAGTGGTTGTACAGATAAAGAAGTGGAAGAGAAGACAGGGATAAATAGAAGGACGTTTAGGAGATATCGGGAGAGAATGGGGGTTAATAAAATATAGTGATAATTAAAGCTATTGTCACTACATTTTATTAACTATTTTTTTATTTGATTATAGTCATTTTGACGTATGATTATAAATTTTAGACATCTAATAAAATATGAGCATATACTTATAAGAAATAAAAACATTAATAATAAATATATTAATATATTTATGTTATGGATATCACCATTAGTAATCTTAAGTATTATAGATATTAATTTAGGTTTAGTAATAATAGAATTTTCAATGGTATATATTAAGACGTATGCTTGTAAAAAAAATATTAAAATGCTAAATATTAATGCGATACTTCTAAACACGTTAACTTTGATTTTTAATCTGTTATTATTTTTTATTAACTTATTTTCTAACAGAAAAGCCATTCTTATAGTAAATATTGAAAGAAAATTGAGATTTTTATTGTTAGGTTCTAAATTATTTTTTTTTCTTTTGAAGAAGTAATATATTCCATATAAGATACTGTATGTGTTTAAAAGAGAAAAAATAAATAATAAGATAGACTTATTTTTTATTATTGAAAGTAAACATAAAGCAATGTATATAAATCCAAGAACATAGTATTTTTTATAAGTGATAGAATTTAGAACGATTGTTGTATCACGACTCATATTACCTATATTCCCCCACATACTAATAAACCATTTTTTTATTTTGTACATATTATTTTTCCTTTTATTATTTTTTAGTTATATATATTATATCAGAAAATAAACGAACGATAAGCGAATTTAAAGATTGTTGTTGAGGGGGTGAATTTTATTAGAGTAATAACTAGTAATATAAGAAGCAGTCTATCTTATTATTTATTATGGGATTTTTATGGTGAAGTATATAACAATGTAGATTTTGATGACTACCCGTTCCTTAAAATTGAATCGAATGGTGAAAAAAATAAAATCCATACCTCAACATGAAGAATGTTAGACATGGATTATTGATTATTATACATAATTACTTTATTTAATTAGCTATTTTCAATTATATTCAATTCATCACCAATTCTTTTTACAATCTCAGTAACTAATGCATTTCCCATAAAGAACATTCTCATACGATCAGAAACTTCTACTATTTCATTGGTAGGAGTTTTTTTGTATTTAGTCCAATTATCAGGAAAATCTTGCAGTCTTTCAGCTTCAATTGGTGTTAGAAGACGATAACGTCCATTAATTTTTAATAAGTGAGTTGACCGATTGACAGAGCCTTCAGAGGTTAACATCGTGCGTCCAGGTAATTCTAAATCATCATAAGGCGACATGCCACCTTCTGAGAATGTATAGGTGAATCCTTCAGCAGAAGTACGTTCGATTTTTTTAGGTCCTCGTAAGTATTCAAATTTTTCAATTTTTTGAGGGTCTGTTAAATAATGTTTTTCATCTACTTCGTTTTCAGACTGAATAATTTTTCCTAGTGTGATTGGTTTTTCATCACCAGTAGGTTCAGTATCAATAGTAAAATAGCGACCATGACGCATGATACCTGTATTCCATACTTGACCAGTAAAGGAATCAGAAACTTCTACAATATCTTCTGATAGTTCGTAAGAAGCTTGTCTGTTTTTAACTGGAAGTTGTTTGATTGGAAATTGTCTAGCAAATAAGCCTTCTTGGAAAATATAGTCATCATAAGCATGTTCATCAAACAAAGTATCCATTAAATCAGTTTCATATTTTTCATCCATTTGTTTTGCAAAGTTAGTATCGTTTCGATAAACAAAGAAAAATACGCGACGTCTACGTTGGCTACGACCGTAATCAGCCGCATTGATAACTCGCCATTCTACTGAATAGTCTAGTTGGTTAAAAGCAGCTAACATAACCGCAAAGTCACGACCACGTTGTTTTGAAGGTGATTTTAATAAACGGTCAACGTTTTCTAGTATTAAGTATTTAGGTTTAATTTGACTAATGGCACGAATAATTTGCCAAAAAAGAACGCCTTTTTTACCTTCAATACCCATTTCATGTTTTTTACTGCGAGCGACTGAATAATCTTGACATGGAAAACCACCAACAATGATATCGGCATCCATTTGTTTAAATTCTTCATCAGTTATTTCTTCAATATTTTTATTTATATTTTGGCTATTAGGAAAGCGATAATTATATACCTCAAAAGCATCTTGTGATTTTCTTGAAGGCTCCCATTGGTTCGCCCATTTAGTTTGGTATAATTCTGGATTTGAATTTTCTAACCCGATACGAAAACCACCTACACCTGCGAATAGCTCTAAAATTTTAAATTCTTTTGTCATTAAGCGAACACCCTTTCGATTTCTAATAGTATTATACACTAAATCATAAAAAAGATCAAGATCAAAGTAATAGAAATGATATAATAATATACAAGAATTAATCAAGAAATCATTTAAAAGAAGGGTGTGTTAGTTTGAAAAAATTACCTTATGATGAAAGTAATCCACTATCAATCGAAAACTATTCTAAAAAATTAATCGGCAAAAGTTTTTCTGATGTGTTAGAAGACGAAATAGTTAATCAAGAAGAATTATTAGAATTAAAGAAATACTATAACAATCCTCGTTCAAAAGGGGGATTAGGTAATTTAATTGAAAAATATTTTTTCTATTATGAGCCTAATAGTAATCCTGAACCTGACTTTCCAAAAGCAGGGGTAGAGTTAAAAGTAACCCCTTATGAAGCGTTAAAAAATAATAAGTTTAAGGCGGGGGAACGTTTGGTTATCGGCATGATACCTAATAATGAGCCTGTTGAAGCAGATTTTAATAATTCTCATGTCTTAGATAAGCTAAAATTAGTGCTATTGGTTTTATATTTAAGAGAGAAAGGCATCGAAAGATTAAACTTTAAAATTAATTATTCCAAATTATTTTCTATCTTAGGGGAAGAGTGTAAAAACGATTTAGAAATAATTAAATCTGATTATAAAATAATCACTGATAAAATCATGGAAGGTAAAGCTCATGAGTTATCAGAGTCAGATACGATGTATTTGGGAGCTTGTACCAAAGGGGCGACTGCTAGTTCAAGTTTGAAGCCACAATACTATAATGCAGAAATTCCAGCAAAAAGACGTGCTTTTTCATTAAAGCAAGGATATATGACTTATATTTTAAATAAGTATATTTTTGAAGATGTGGACACCTATGAACCGTTGACGAATCATGATTTAGATAAAGAATCTTTTGAAAAAATGGTTATCGGTAAATTTAGTAAGTATCAAGGTTGGGGAGAATCTCAACTTAGAAGTGAATTTCAGTTAGAAAGTAGTAATAGTTTAAATTTATTTAGTAGGTTATCTTTCTCTATTTTAGGTGTGAAATCTAATAATGTAGAAGAATTTATCAAATCAGATACGATTGTCAAAACTATTAGAGTGGAAGCCAATGGAAAAATCAGAGAGAGTATGTCGTTTCCTGCAATTAAATTTAAAGAGTTTGCTAAAGAAGAGTGGGAAGAGTCTGAAATATATCAATACTTTAGTGAGAAAAGATTCTTATTCGTTGTGTATCGACATGACGGTACAGAATACAAATTAGATAAAGCAATGTTTTGGAATATGCCTATGACCGACTTAGAAGATATAGGAAAAGAAGAATGGTTAGCTAACCAAAAAGTAGTCAAAGAAGGGGTAGAGCTTATACCAAAAGGGAATAGAGTTCTAAATAATTTACCAAAAGCAAAAGATACTAAAATTTTCCATTTACGTCCACATGCTAGCAAATCTGTATATGAAATAAATGGACAAGTTTTTGGTAATGGTACTCTTCATAGGGATTCAGATGAATTACCAAATGGAGATAGAATGGTGAAACAATGTTTTTGGTTAAATAATAAGTATCTTGAAAGAATTATTAACAGTTAAAGTATAATTTCGATACAAAATTATATTAGTTGGTAAGGAAAATATGGGCTATGTTATACTTATAAAAAAAGAAAGGGGATTCTTCATGGATTTTTTTAACATTCCGCAAGCAGAAAATGCTCTCAAAGCAGTTTATAAATTTGGGATAGATACTAATGAAAAATTAATGGATTTGACTTTGGATGATCTTATGAATATAAAAGGATTGGGGAAGAAAAAAATAGAAGCTATTCTAAAAATCCAACAATGTCAAATTAAATCTGACTTATTTAATGATTTTAAAAATGACAAAGGAAAATGTTATTATACTACTAATGTAGAAGTTTTTTTTAGTAAAAATAATATAAATGAAGACAACATACTATCAATAAAATTGGATGAACTTGAAAAAAATAATAAAATGAATAATAAGCTGATAAATAGTTTTAATGGATTAAAAAGAAAAAGTTTAATTAAAAAAGTAAATTATACAAGTTCTTCTCCAATAAAAAAAGAAGAAGTAGTAAGCAAACTAAAAGATAATTTCTTAAATCCAATAAGAAATTATCTTTTAGAAGAAGAATATGTGAATCTGTCTAGATATATAAAAGAAGAACTAGATTTACTTGATTTTACAGATGTTGACGTTGACATGTATTCTGAGTTAATTATGGATTCTCTTGAAATAGAGAAAGTGCTTCAAGATAAAATCCCAGATATTTCTTTAAAAATACTATCTAGATATTTAAAAAAACAGCATCGAGAGGTTTCTTTTTTTCAATTATCAAAAGGAATTGACAAGTTGAATTTAATTGAGAAAGATAATTTAATGCCATTAATTAATGATTTAGTTAATAGTGGTTTTGTGATATTCACTTCTCAGGGGGTTAAATACCAAAATCCTTATATTCGAGAATATATTGATGTATTGGGGTACAAAGCAGATATTCTAGATAAGAGGTTAAAAGGAAAAACATTGGAGGAAATAGGGGAAGATTATCAAGTTACTCGAGAAAGGATACGTCAAAAAGAGAGAAATTTAAAAAAAATTATTCCATATAAAGAAATTTTTGAATGGAAATATTCCGAATTTTTTGAAAAATATGAATTATCACCTGAAGTTTTTTGTAAGGTTTTTGATATAGGAAACTATGAATACAATTTTTTAAAGATGTTTTCAAATATCGATAAACGTGCTAAGAAACATACTGCAGAAGAATTATTAGACAGTGGACTGCTTTCAAGAAAAGAAAAAGAATCGTTGTTAGAATTTTTGAATGAAGGCTATTTAATAATTGAGAACAAGAAAATCAAGAAAAATAGAGTTGGTATAATTAATTATTGTATTGAGTTGTTTGCAAAGGAAGAAATTTCCTTTAATGATTTTTACAATTTAGTAAATGATTTTACGAAGCAGTATCATTTAGATATTGATTTTGGTAATGAAAGGGCAATGGAAGGAATTATTTCTAGAGCGTCTAGTTTACTTTGGAAATACGGTAAAAAATTAAGATACTATCCTATAGATGAAGATAAAGTGATTGAAGCTATTAAAGGTATTTCATTTAGTAATTATTATAATTCAGAAATATCTGCAAAAAAACTATTAGATGATTATCCAGTCCTAATGCAAGAAATTGATATTAATGATGAATACGAGTTACATAATCTTTTGAAAAAATATGAAAGCATTTTATCTGAAGAAGTTATATTGAAAAGAATGCCTTTATTAGAAGTAGGGTCAGCAAGTCGAGAAGAACAGTTGCTAGATTTACTAATAGAAATGAGCCCAGTATCAAAAGAAGATTTTGCATTAGAATACTCACGAAAGTATGGCGTTAGTATTCAAACCGTAAAAGCTAATTATTTAAAATTATTAGTTGAATATGAACAGCAGGATATTTATAATGCGGATACTCCAATCATAGAGAAGGAGGTTTTGAAGAATTTAAAAGGAATTCTTACAGAACAATTCTATTTTAAAAAAGATATTTATTTAAGGTATGAGAAAAGATTTGGTAAAGCTAAATTCCCTGATTATATTTTCAATGAGTTAGGATATAAACCATTTTCAGAATTCATTTTATCTAATGAATATAATAGAGCAGATTATTATTTTGAAGAAAATTACTTCAGTAAAGATTTGTTTGAAATCGATGATGTTAGATTGTTATCAACGGGTTCATTTAGAAATCTAATATCCGAAAAAGTACGTAATTTAGATATTTTCGAATATGATTGTTACAAATATATAAGCATGGATAAAATAACTTCTCATACAGGAATAACTAAAAAACAGATATTAGAAATAGTTTCAGACATTACTGAACAAATGAATGATAAATATTTTTCATACTTGATGATTGAACATATTGTGGAGAACAGTAAACTAAATAATCTGGGTTTTGATGCAATTTTTTATGAATCAATTTTGAAAGGAGTAGAAGGATTAAGGTATCAAAACATGGGAACAACAACAATTTTCAGGAAAACCAAGGATAAATTTTACAGTTATACTTTTTTAGAAGAAATAGTTTCTAAGTTCAAATCAATTGATATTTTTGATTTAATTGATTACCTTGAAGATTACTATGGAATTGTTTGGTCTAAAGAAAAAATAATATCGATAATAGAGCAAACAAGTCTTTATTATCATCCTGTAATGGAAATGATATACCAAGATTTAGATGAATTTTATGAAATGATGGAGGATTAAATATGCTACTAACAGAAGGAATTAAGCAGGGATATGTTATCCCAACAGAATATACAAGAAAGCTTACAATTGATGGTCATACAGAGTCATATCAAGTTTATAAAATAAGATTAGATCAACTTTTTTATAATGATCAGAATGATAGAATTGCTACTTGGATTAGCAAATACAAAGCAGAAAATCACGTAGAAGATATGGATACAGCCGATAAATCGTATAATGACTTAATTGAAAATTTTATCTATGAGAGTAATCCCAAGGCAATTGATAAAACAAAAAGTAATATTGAATTAGTTGGACAGCGTGAAGCTGGAGTAGTGCTAAATGATGGTAGAATTATTGATGGGAATCGTCGTTATACTTGTTTGCGACAATTACATGAAAAGAATTCCACAATTAATCATTTTGAGGCAGTAATTTTAGAGCGAGACATCCAAGAAAATAAAAAGGAAATTAAATTGTTAGAGTTATCTATCCAACATGGAGAGGAAGGTAAGGTAGATTACAATCCAATTGATCGATTGGTTGGCTTATATAATGATGTAATAAAGAATGAATTTATTACATTTGATGAATATCAAAAGACAGTAAATGAATCAGCTGCTTCACTTAATAAGAAAATTGAGCAAGCAAAATTAATGGTGGAATTCTTAGAATTTATTAACGCACCTGAACAATTTTATATAGCTCGAGATTTAGAATTAGATGGTCCGTTAGCAGAGGTTCCTAGTTTATTAAAACGTGTAAAAACTGAAGATGAAAAAGAAAATTTGAAGCTAATCATTTTTAGCAACTTAGCAATGAAACCACAGGGAGATATCACACGATTTGTAAGGAAAATTAAAAATGTGGTAGATTCTAATCATTTTGAGGAATTTATTGAAGAACAACTAGAGTATGCAGAATCGACACTTGAAAAATTAGAAGATTTACCAGAAATAACTACTAAGGAAATTAATACGCATCTCCGATCAGATGAAGAACTAAAAAATCAAATGAAGGCATCTGTAGAAAAGTTTGAAATTAAAACTAAAAAAGATAGTACTAGAACAAAACCGATACAAGATTTGCAACGTTGCCAACTATTATTGTCATCTATCGATTACCATACACTAAGTGTGTTAAATGATAGTGAAAAAGAGCTATTTTTAGATCAACTGAAGAAATGTGAAGTTGAAATACAAAAAGTTAAAAATAACTTTGAAATGGGTGAATAATTATTGGGTTTATTTATTGATAATAACAATCAATTAATATTAGAATTCGAATGTATCGAAGAACGTATAGCTTTTACTAAATCGATACCGTATAAAATGAGAATTAAACGTTTTGTATCTCATGACTTGGAAAGTTGTCTTTTTTTTAAAGAAGATATATCTATCCATGAGATAAAAAGAGTAGAAGGAGAGCTACGTAATAAATTTCCCGATATTGATATTGATAATTCTGTATTTGATTATATTAATAATCGTCAATTTTATATAGAAAACAGATATCGCCTTGGAAATGATATAAAAAAACAAGTAGTTGAAGTAGAGAGTTCTTTCAATACATTTTGCCATACAATTGACGCTATAATGCTTAGGAAATTAAAGATAGAACAAAAGTGGCATGCATTCTATCAACTAAATATGAAAAACACATCCAATTTTTCAGTTCCAGGGTCAGGTAAGACAGCTACTGTTCTAGGAACGTATGCCTATTTAAAAGCTAATAACCTTGCTAATAAAATTGTAATGATAGGCCCTAAAAATGCATTTGGGTCATGGATAGATGAATTTACTATTTGTTTACCTACCGAGACGAAAAGATTTTACTTAAATATTCATTCAAAAGAAACTAATTCAGTAGAAAAAAGAAAGTTTTCGTTAAAATTTGATAGTGGAAATAAAGAGCTTATTTTAGTTAATTATGAATCTGTTAACTCATTGAAAAATGAGTTGTTAGAAATAATAGATAATCAAACTTTGTTAGTTTTTGATGAGGTTCATAAGATTAAAAATCCAGAAGGACAGCGTGCTGATGCATCTAAAGAAATTAGTAAGAATGCGGGTAGAATTATTGCCTTAACTGGGACACCTATTCCTAATTCATATGTTGATATATATAATCTGTTAAATATGTTGTATCCAGAAGACTATAAAGATTTCTTTGGTTTTACTAAAAATGAACTAAAAAAAGTTGATATTGACACTATGGATGAAATCAATGAAAAGATTAAACCATTTTTTTGTAGGATGAATAAGGATGATTTAGGTGTACCAAAGGCCGAAGAGGATGAATTATTAAAAGTTCACGCTACAGAGGCTGAAAACCAACTATTTAAAATTATTAAACAATCTTATCAAAATAATCTGTTTGGATTATTAGTTAGAGTAATGCAGTTAGAAAGTAATCCAAAAAAGCTACTTGAAAAAATTGATTACAGTGATTTAAGAGGAATAATTGATGATGAATCTTACGAATCAGCTGATGTAGAGGTAGTGGATTACTCTGAAGATGTAAATGTCCTAATAGAACAAATTAAGGAACCAGTAAAAGTTAAGAAGACAATTGAACTGACTGAGAGATTAGTTAGAGAAAATAAACCTGTAATTATTTGGTGTACGTTTGTGTCTTCCATAAAAACGTTAGAAAATAGATTATCTAAAAAAGGAATAAAAGTTAAGTGTATATATGGAGAAGTTGAATTAGATGAACGTTTGAAACTAATTGATGATTTTAAAAATCGTCAATTTGAAGTGCTAATAACTAACCCACATACGTTAGCTGAGTCAGTCTCTTTACATATGGTCTGTCATGATGCTATCTATTTTGAATATAGTTTTAACTTAGTTCATTTATTGCAATCTAAAGATAGAATTCATCGCTTAGGTCTTAAATCTAATCAATACACACAATACTACTTTTTACAACAATATTATGAATACGGTGGAAAAGAAGTTAGCATAGGTAATAAGATTTATCAACGTTTAAAAGAAAAAGAAGTTGTTATGATAGAAGCAATTAATAATGATGTTTTAGAGTCTGTAACGTCCTATGAGGAAGATTTAGAATTAATATTTGGAGAAGTTTTATTAATTTGACAAATCATATACAATAAAAATATTTTAGAATTAGTGAAATAAGTACTTATAAAACCTAAATTAATATTTAAAGGTTATTAAAAAAAATTAATTTGATTAAAATAGAAAAGGAGAGATAAATATGCCAATGCGTGCATTTAGAAGCGAGGGAATAATGATATTTAATCCAGAAATAACACCGAATAAAATTGAGGAATTACAAAAAGAAGTACAAAAAGAATTATATGCTGAGACTTTGTCTTTAAAAATAATAGACAATCAAACTTTGAATGATAAATTTTCAATTGTTAATTATTCAGAATTGCTCAATGAACGCGGTTTATATTGGTTAACTGAGGGAATGTATAATGGAGAGACAAAAATTAGTGATATTTTTAGAAAGTATGGAGCACGTGCTTTTTATATAGGTACTCAGACAGAATATTACTCAGGAGGAGAGAGTACTTATGAAGAACCTGAGCTAAATTATATAGTAGGAGCAGATGAATTTGAGAAAAATGATTTAGAATTGATTAGTAAATTTACGGAGAAAATGGAATATGATATTTTAAAAAGGATATTTGGTGAATCACTTTTTGAAAAGACCGAATTTACATATTATGTTATATTAAACGAAAAAGTGACAGATAGTAATAAACATTTATTACAAGAAGAAGTTATGAAATATTTTAGTTCGTATAAGTATTATGATTATAATAAGGAGATATCTATCGATAATCATGACGAATATGCCAATGTTCTAATTCTTACAGTAAAATTATGGTTGGATATAGAAAAATTTCAAGGGTTTGACTTTATGGATGAATATTTATTGGAAGAGACAATGAATGATGATTTTCCTAACGACCTGACGAACGAAACTTCTATAGTATTAGGATTTATTCAATTTTATAGCCATTATAAGAAAGAGGCAGACGATGAATTATCAAGTGATGAACGTGTTATGAAATAGAGCTTGTGACAAAAGTTAGTGTTATTAGTTTAAAATGGAAAATCCGAAACGGATAAAAAGTGATATTCTCCCTATAAAGTAGACACGGAAAAAACAAAATTCCCAATCTACTTTATAGTTTTTTTTATGGTTGTGATTTGTCAAAGTAAGTTAAAATGCTTATTACGTGGCTCAAAAATATTTCGATAGGTGTTTAGTTTGAAAAAGCAGAAAAAATCCCTACCAAAAATTTTGGTAGGGAAATGGTAGGGAACTATGTCATTTTTAATGATTTTCAAGCATTTTAAGTGTACTAAAACGTTGATTTATCGGTATTCCCCATTCATATTAAGTTAGCTCTTTATTCCCACTCGGTTTTGTACAGGTGGGAAATAACCTGTTGATGTCACTGTATTTCTAAGCTGTCTTAGTATCCTTTGGGGACACTTCGGGGACAGTATTTTTCTTAATAAATTGATTCCCTTGAAAATGAACATTTGATTCTTTAGAGCTAGAAAAATTAATAGTACCATTAATTTCATTGGCAATATCGCGGTCAGCACCAGCGTAAAGATGTGCATAATGTCGATACGTGATCTCTGGGCTGGAATGTCCTAGCCGTTTAGAAATTTTTAGAATCTCAATGTTAAATTCATTAATCAAATAACTTACGTGCGAGTGTCGTAAGCCTTTTGCTTGAATTGAGTGGATGTTTGCTAAAGCAGCATAACGCTTAATAATACGAGAAATAGTACTCTTTATCAATGGCTTTCCAGTAAATGAAAGGACGAAATCTTTTTTATGACCTAATCCAATTTCTTTTTGCTTATCTTTCCAAGCTCGTAAGATTTCAACTGTCGTATCATCTAATGAAATAAAACGGTTTGCATTTGTTGTTTTTAAGTCATCTGAGCGTTCAAACTCTTTTTGATTCTTAATCAACAAATTATGACAAACATGAATTTGTTTTCGTTTAAAATCAATATCTTCCCAATAGAGAGCAGTCGCTTCATTTACTCGCATCCCAGTCATGAAATATAGAGTTAACATAGTATAGTTGAGATGTTCATACACATCATCAATACAAATTTGAGCTAATACTTTTTCAAATTCTTTTTTAGTCCAAAAAGCAACTTTTGCTTTTCCTTTAGGTAATGCTTTGACTTTGTGAGCAGGGTTATCTTGGATATAGCCCAATTGTTCCGCAAAGGACAAAATTCTTTTAAAAGTAGAGAACAGACCACTAGAATAACTGGGTTTGTAGCCATAATTGACTAACCAGATTCGAAAATCGTTGACTAGCTTCACATCGATATCTTTAAGCTTACGCTTACCAAAAAAATTGCGGATAACTTTGATACCATTTAATTTGTGTTCATAAGTTTGTGGTTTAACTGTTGTCTTATAATGCGGTAAATACTCATTATCAACAAAAGTATCAAAGCTCATTTTTGAAGCAGCATAAGCGCCAGTCTTGAAATATTTTGCTTTTTGAACGACAACAAACTTATTTGCTTCTGTAAGAGAAGAAAAAGGTTTATTGTTTTCATCTACCATTGTTTTTAACCGATTTCGTTTACCAGTAACAGGGTCAGTACCCAATGATATTTGAACTTGAACTTTATCTGCTTCTTTATCGTAGTATACGCCAGTATACTTACTTTTTTTCATTGCCATATTTATTTAGCCTCCTGAATTTGAGGTTCAAATCCAAGAACTTTTTCTATGGCGTGTAGAGGTATTGCTGTAATTTTACGATTATCGTAAAATTCATTACCTAATTCTATCATATAAATTCGAGATTGTCTGATGATCTCTTTAGATTGATAGTCAGAATAGCCTAATTTCATTAAGTCTTGTTTTGTGATAATTTGTTTATACATACTATCAGTACCTTTCGTATTCCATAAAAATATGCAAACAACTATGCGATTTAGTATAATGTGATTGAGCATAGTTGCTCGCGATACAAATTGTGAATTTTAAATTTCACAATTAGGACGTTCATCAATCGGAGATGTGAGAGTTGATGATTGATGAGCTTTTTCAGTTATATCAATGATATACGTGTTTTTTTTTACAGTGTGTGTAGTACCGTTATCATCAATAATCGCTTCTTTTTTTGTCATAATTTTTTTATCATAGATATTTAGTTGAACAGTAGCTTGAGCGTGTTCAATTTTTTTCTGAATATTTTCATCCAATAGATTACTTTTGTCGTGTCTCATTAAATATTCTTTATGCGGGCTATTTAGGTTTTTGCTTGCTAGGTATGCTTTTGCCTTACTGCCTTGTTCCTCGTATGGAGCTCGCCCCTCGTTCTTCATCATATATTTGGACATATAGTTAACAGCTTTTTGGGAACTATTGTAAATCGGATAAAAATCACTATTTCCATATTTCCAATTTGGAAGAATCAATTTAGGGATTGATTTTTTATTATCGTCAAGAACATTGCGATTATGAGAATTTGTTAAGTAAAGTAGCTTGCCTTTTTGACTTCGTGCCTGTTCAAAAACGATAGTTTTATCAAAATATAGAAGGATATGCCAATGAATCCGTCCATTTTTTTCTCCATATTCGGAAATAGCCATATATTTTACATTATTGTTATATTTCCGCCTAATTTTTTTGCGAAATTCCATAAAAGCCTTTTTTGCTTCATCATAAGAGTAAGCCATTTTAGGTGCTAATTCTGGTGAGAAAGTGAGCGTTGCCCAGTGAGTCCAAGGATTTGCTAATGCTTTATCAATGAATTCTTTTCTTTTTCTACGTTTTTTCTTTAGCCTTAAATGAGTGTGTTCTTCGTCAGATAGTACTTTTGTAATGACGATATTTTTTGTTTTCTTATCAAGAATATATGTGATTTTTCCGTCTTGGATTGAGATAGCTTGAAAACCTTCTTTTAATTCGTAAGGCACAATTTCTTTTGTTTGAGCATATTCTTTTAACTCGATAGAATCATCTGAAATTTTAAACACTTTATCATACTGAAGTTTATTTTTTTCTTGTGGTAGCCAATATTTAAGCCATTTTGTTTTGCCACCTAAAATTTCTCCATTGCTATCAAAAAATTTGGGCATATTTGTATCAACACTCTTTCTCTTTTTTTCGTTTGTTCCAAACTTCGCTTTATTATCAAGTAGAGCCGCCGCAAACGGCGGCTCGCTTGGCAGCTGCGACTGAGTCGCGCTGCCTTTGCGTACAATAATCAATGATTGTTCAACTGATGATTATTGATCTGTGTTCGTAAAATATCATTTGGGGTACAATTACTAAATCGAATAAATGGAGTTTCATACGCTTTAGCTCTAACCCATCCGAGCCCATCAAGCATTAATACACCAGCACCAATTTTAGAGAAATCAACGTTCGGTAACTGTTCTTGAGTCAGATTCAACATATTGTATTCTTGTGCTGTTTGTTGCCCCAATAAAACTTTCATTGAAATATTCGATCTAATTTGTGAATCCCCCAATAGTTTAGCATCAAAGTGTTGTGTTGAAAGTACGAGATGAATAGAAGCTTGACGAGCGACTAAAATTAGTTCTGTTAATGAATCAAGAATATCCGTAGTATTGTCTTCTTTTAGTCTGTTCCAAGCAGTATTTTTAGAGTTCTCTTTATTCGCAATTTTATTTTTTCTATCTGTTTTTTTTGCATTAATCATAATCGCTGCTAACTCATCGACAAAACAGAAAATATGAGATAGTCCAATTTCAGAAGCTGTAACGTTCCCCAATTTCTTTGATTTAATAGTAGTAATTCGTTGTTTCATTATAAGAACTAATTGTTGAAGTTCAGTGACAACCTCTTCTGTTGTTTGTGCGATCGTAACTGCTGTTAGATTACTTAAATCGCCATTTTTTCCATCAAAAATCAAAATTTCATTGGTTAATTTTGCCGCTTCTAAAATAAGATAGTAAATAAATTGTGTTTTACCAGAACCAGTTTTTCCCGTAACTACGCAATGAGGTTGAGTATCTAAATTCCATGAGTATTTGTTATTTAGGGGAATGTTATTGTTCATAGTTAATCACTAACCTTTTCGCTTTTTTTTGGAAGATAAAAGTTGTGTCTGTTGTAGTTTCTATTATTTCTTCAATAACGTAATCTTTGGAAGGAAATAAAAGTTCTTCTAATAAGTGCTCTTTTATCTCATTCTGAATACTTTTAGTCATGGAAGCCTGCCAAATGAACTTTATTAAAAATATCTCGTCGTTCTTATTTTCAGACATTTTAACAATTGGATAGACTAGCTTTTTTGATAATGTTTCATTTTTTCCAACATTTTCAAATAGAGTGTTTAATCGCCAACAAAAAAGTTCGTACCACCAAGGCGAACGTAAGTATAGACAAATTACAAAAATATAAATAATTGAAAATGTCATCATAAATCCAAAAATCACAGAATTCCCAAATAAAGTTGAAAGCTGATTTAAATTATCAACATATTTGATTTCTAGTAAAAAACTAATCGCAAAAGCTACGCTAATCATCAAAGAAATGATGACTAGCAAGTTTTGCAGAGATTCAGTATTACTGCGTTTTTTTTTAAAAGTGTATTCTCGTTGTTTCATACTTTTACCCTCGGCTTGATATGGCTGTTTTTATTTGTGTAAGAATAAGTTTCAAGCCATTCCATGAGCCAGATTGTCCCTTAGAAACCCAACGTAAGGCAATTAGTGAGTTTTCAGTTGAAAGTTTTTGACCGATTAATTTTTCGGTTTGTGTAGCTAGTTTATTAACTAAATTCTTATCTTGAATTTCTACGATGAAAGCAGGCATATCTGTTAAGTCAATTTCCGCAGCAGTAGCTGCTTGGACTGCTTTTTCATCAAGTGCCGTCAAAGCGATTTTTGAGATAGTATCGGTAGCAATACCATTTACATATTCATTCCGCGTAGTTGCTGTAATGATTTGAATTTGTGTTGGAATCTCGACATTTGTTTCACTAGCTTTTGCAACTAATATTCCTAGTTTTGTCCCAGTTAATTTTAATTTTTGATTTTCCATTTGAAAACCGCCTTTTCATTTTTTTTGTTGTTTACGTGCACTAAACAACTTTATAAGTTAATTAACTAACTGATATAAGTTTAACAGACTGAAAGTGTATTGCAATTGCTTCTTTTTAGCGTATTTAATTAACAAAAATAATACACCTCTTATCTATTTATAGTATAATGAGTTTTGAGGAGGTGGTTTTATGTACGAAGTTACAAGAAATTATTTTTATAAAAGTCTTTCTTTGTCATTAAAACAACGTAAAAAAGAAAGCAAGAAAAAAAATAGAGAAATTTTTCCTGCTGATGAAATAGAGAATGGACTTAAGATTCCCAAAGAATTCGTTGTTAAACAACAAAATTCACGAAATAAACGTGTTAGCCGAATTCTTAACAATAATAGACCAGAAAGTTATCCTTACCTTATGAGTAGTAATGAAGTAGATGTATTAACTAAGACACTAAATTATACTAATAGTGATGAAATGCTGTGGGGACATATTAGATGGCAAGACATGTATAGTGCAGTTATAGAGGATTTGAGTAAAGGTAACGTGTCAAACGACTTGCAAGAAACATTTAAAAAAAACCTTATTGATTATGTGCCGTATTCTAAACTACATTATTATGAAGTAACGGAATATGGTAAAGTATGGGGACTATATGAAAAGCAAGAAAAAGAAGATATAACAAATAAAGCTATTAAATGGAGCTACTTTGATTCTACTGAGACATATGTAAAAGAACTCAAAAAATCATTTTTAAAAGAATTTACTGGAACGAAGCTAGATAAATTTAATCAAAAACTTTCATATTTTTTAGATAAATTTTTAAAAGAATTTTTACAACAATTTATCCCAGAGGAAAATTCTTTTGGACAGCAAACATTCAGATATCAAAAAGAAGTTGATATTAATTACGATAAACTCAATGGTATAAAAGAGCAGCTTCATGGAGGGGAAAATGATATAACAACACTATTAGATGAATACACAACATATTCTATAAATCATATTGAAAAATTGGCTATGTTTCAAAAAAAATTTAAAGAGTTAGAAAATAAAAAGTAATTGAGTCAATTTCATAGTAAATATCACAAAAGAAAAATACGAATATTTATGAGCTTGCCTTTGTTTATGTTAATTTTGTATCATAAAAATCTAGTTCTAGGGTTGATTTTACAACCGTAATATAATTTTTCAGAAAAATTGTTCGCTTATATTTTTTATTCTGAATTATTAATATTTGCATTGTGATATGATTGTTATTCGTATATAATAGCAGTGTATCTTTTTGGAAAATAGGAGGGAAAAATGGACAAGAATGAGCTTTTGAATTATTTGTTGAATCAGCAAAAAAGAACAAAGGTAGCTACTAAATTAGAAAAAACACTTAGAAATCAAAAAAATGTAGAAGCGGATATGAAAAAGAAATGGAATGGAACAATTTACGCCTCAATTATTGTAGCTACACTGCTGAGAATTATGTATTATCCATATAATAATTACATGATGTTCACTACTTTTTTGTATGTTTTAGGGATTGGATTATTCCTATTGAGAAGAAATAAAGTACAGGTATGTGCAAATAAAGTTAGTGAGACAGAGCAATTATTAAAAAATGAAATGAGTAAACCTGAATATCTTGAAGGATTACATAATTTTCCTGTGAAATTTTATGATTTTGATTCTACGTATCGACTATATAATCTAGTAAGTGAAAGCAGAGCGAATACTCTTCAAGAAGCATTCAATTTACTAGAATTACAATTAAACGCTGAATATCAAAATCATTTGGCAGAACAGAATCTTAAAGCTTCGGAAGCTGCAGAAAGAAATACACGAGTTTCAGCTATAACCTCAGTTATTACAGCTTATAATACCTCTAAAAAAAAGTGAGCGTTCACATAATAAAAGTGACTAGTACAAGATATAGGTTAAGTAGTCTTGTGCTAGTTTTTTTGATCATATAGAAATGTGCGTTTGAATGGTAGTTTTAAAAAGTATCATTAGTAACATGACAAAATTTGACCAGAGGATGGGAAAAATGAAAAATAAAGTTCTATTGTTATTATTAGTTACGGTGTTAGTCGGGTGTGGGGAAAATGAGAAGAAAAATGAAGATTCTAGCACTAGCATAGCTGCTACAAAAGAAAGCACTTCTGTAGCAAGCACAAGCTCCACAGTTACGTCAGAGAGTACAACTGAATCAGGACGTAAAGCTGATATGAGTCAATATAACCAAATTGTTGGAAACTATGCAACCTTTTTAGAAGATACAAATGTTCAACGAGCGGATATAAATAGCATGGCATTTTTAGCTACTCAATATTTCTATACTGGAGTTTTTCATACAACATTGGATGTGGATAATAACGGAACTCAGGAGTTATTGATTGCGTTAGGTAATCAGGAGGGGGCATATACGTTATTAGATATGTACACTATTTCATCTGACAATGAATTGATTCGTTTAACAACGGAAGAAAATCAGTTGAATGCTATTGGGGAAAGAATGCGATTAATACCCCTTCAGGATGGCACATTATACTATATAGGAAGTAGCGGAGCTAACAGCCAAAGCTACAAAATCTATGAATTTAATCAACAAGGAATACAGCTTTACAGTACTAGAGAAAGTACGAATGTAGAAGGCGAGTCGATAGAGATTGGAGAATCTGTTGATTTATCCATATTAAAATGGCAATCCGTTAAAACTGATGCGCCAGAACAACAAGGTACCAGCGGAGAAGTGGATATTGCAGCGGTTCAGAAAGGTGATTATTCAAGTATTTCGCATTCATGGGTAAATGAAGCTGGAGACATGATAAGTATAGCGGGTGCTAGTATAAATTTATCTTCTGGTGACATAGTTGAACTTTCGACAGGTGGATTACAAGTAGAAAATGAAGTGCTTTTAGGGAGTGTGAGTTTCGGAATGACTGGAGCAAGAATTGCAATAGCTCCTAAAGGTATAGAATTTACAGAAACACTTGTTTTAGGTAGTACAGACATAACTAGAGATAGAATCATCATAGGACAAGGAGCTTCAGAAATTAAGGATGTTTATTATCCGCTACAGTAGAGTTATATCGATATAGAAAAAATAAAACAGACTGACAAATATAGTCAGTCTGTTTTTTACCTTGTAAATTTTTAGGAAAATGAAAACACTGACCTGTCAAAATAACAAGCCAGCATTTGATAGTAATGGGGGACATTTTGGGGACACTTAACCAAAACTAACCCGTTTTCAAGCTGTTTTATACCTCTACAAACGCCTTAAAAATCCTTGAACCAATTGAACTTTATGATTTTAGGCTATTCCCACTCTACAGTCGCTGGTGGTTTAGAGGTAATGTCATACACGACGCGGTTAACGTGTGCCACTTCGTTTACTAAACGAACTGAGATTTTTTGTAATAGATCCCAATCGATACGTGCGAAGTCAGCCGTCATACCGTCGATTGATGTGATAGCGCGGATACCGATTGTGTAATCGTACGTACGGCCGTCACCCATAACACCAACTGAACGGATGCCTGGTAAGACTGTGAAATATTGCCAGATATCGCGGTCTAAACCAGCGTTTGCGATTTCTTCACGTAAGATAGCATCTGATTCACGAACGATTTCTAATTTTTCTTCAGAAATTTCACCAAGCACGCGGATACCTAATCCTGGTCCTGGGAATGGTTGACGCCATACAAGTGAATCAGGCATACCTAATTCAGTTCCTAAAGCGCGAACTTCATCTTTGAATAATGTATTCAATGGTTCGATTAGTTTGAATTGCATATCGTCAGGTAAACCACCTACGTTATGGTGAGACTTGATAACTTCAGCAGTATCAGTTCCACTTTCGATCACGTCAGTGTATAACGTACCTTGTGCTAAGAATTCGATGCCGTCTAATTTAGTTGCTTCATCGTCGAATACGTAAATGAATTCGTTACCGATAATTTTACGTTTTTGTTCTGGATCAGAAACACCTGCTAATTTATCTAAGAAACGTTTTTTAGCGTCTACTTTGATGATGTTTAAGCCGAATTTTCCGCCTAAACTTTCCATTACTTGTTCTGCTTCGCCTTTACGTAATAAACCGTGGTCAACGAAGATACAAGTTAATTGGTCGCCGATTGCTTTTTGTAAAAGAACCCCAACAACACTAGAGTCCACACCGCCTGAAAGACCAAGTAAAACTTTTTTGTCGCCAACTGTTTCGCGGATTTTTGCGATTTCGTTTTCGATGAAGTTTTCCATTGACCAGTCGCCTTTACAGCCACAGATTTCAAAGGCAAAGTTTTTCAATAAGTCGTTCCCGTTTAGAGAGTGACGTACTTCTGGATGGAATTGCACGCCGTAGAAGTTTTTAGCTTCGTTAGCCATAGCAGCTACCGGACAGTCAGCGCTTGTCGCGGTTACGTCAAAACCTTCCGGTAATTTAGTCACTAAGTCACCGTGGCTCATCCATACTTGTTCTTGCGCAGGTAGGTTTTGGAATAAACCAGATGTTGTATTTTGAACATCGATGAAGGCTTGTCCGTATTCTTTTTTCGCTGCTGCTTCAACTGTTCCGCCGAAGTGGTCAGTCATTAATTGCATACCGTAGCAAATACCGAAGACAGGAATGCCTAAGTTGAAAATTTCTGGATCAACTTTGAATGAATCTTCTTCATAGACACTGTTTGGTCCACCAGAGAAGATAATTCCTTTTGGATTCATTGCTTTGATTTCTTCAGCAGTTGTTTTGTGGCTTAGTAATTCAGAGAATACACCAAACTCACGAATACGACGAGTAATTAATTGGTTGTACTGGCTACCAAAATCTAAAACGATAATGGTTTCTAGTGTTGGATTAGTCACGTTGTTCCCTCTTTCTGTTATTAATATTTAGTCAAATAGACATCACTAATTTGGTGGTTAGCTTGTTTACGCAAAATCAACTCAGCATGATGACGAGTTGGTAAGATATAGTCTTCTAAGTTGCGTAAATTCACTCGTTTCCATACGCCACGCGCCATTTCCATCGCTTCTTCACGAGGGCCGGTTGCATATGAATAATAATAATTATTTGGTTCTAAGAAGGCTGAATCAAGAAGCGCTTCAAAGCGATCTAAGTACCATTTCTCAATTGTTTTAGGATCGGCATCAACAAAAATTGAAAAGTCAAAAAAGTCGCTAACATAGATTTGTTGGTTTGCGGGTAATTGTAAAACATTAATTCCTTCAACAATCAAAATATCAGGTTCACATATTTCTTGAAATTCATCCGGAATAATATTGTAAACCTCGTGAGAGTATATTGGGATTTGTAATGGCGATTTCCGACGTTTAACGTCTTCTAAAAAGCCGATTAGCCGTTCCATATCGTAACTCTCTGGAAATCCTTTTTGATCCATCATGTTATTTTCAAGCAAATACTCATTAGGATACAAGAAACCGTCAGTGGTAATTAAATGAACGTTGCGACGTTTAAAAATACGTGACAACATCATTTGTAAGACACGTGCAGTGGTACTTTTACCGACCGCGACACTACCTGCAATGCCGATAATGAAAGGTGGGGTTTCTTGGTACTTCTGCATGAACAAGCCTTTACTTTGTTGCAACGAATCGTATTCTTTCATATACAGCTTAATTAAATGTGTTAAGGGCATATAAATGTCTTGCACGTCTTGTAAAGAAATTTTATCGTTGAAACTTTTAATTTCTTGAAGCTCTTCCTCGGTTAATGGAGGTATACCATTTAGATAAAAACTTTCCCACTCTGGACGTGTGAAGTGATGATACTTCTTTGATTCCTTCGCTTGCACGATGTTTATTTCCTCCTAAGAATAGGGTGTAGAAAGAATTATACCACATTTAAATTTTTTTCATAGTTTAAAATGTTCAAAATTAAAAAGTGGTTAAAGAAATGTCGGCTGCAAATGTTTTTTCAAGTTTTAAATCGCGTAAACGATTTTGTTTGCGTTCCGAGTAGTCTTTAGAAATACTAATTTCCTCAGTACTTTCAGGAACGACAGTGGGCACGACATAACCTTTGTCAATTTCTTTTCCTACTACCACAAAAGTCATAAAGCAAGTTGCCGCTAAATAGCGCTCTCCGGTTGTTAAATTTTCACCAGTTACTTTTACAAAAACTTCTAACGAACGGGTTCCAGTACCTGTTACAAAGGCATCCAATGTTAAGGCATAGTCAGCTGGAATCGGTGCTAAGAAGTTTAAACGATCAGTCGAAGCCGTTACAACTGGTTGACGCGTATGGCGAATCGCTGCCATTGCTGCGCAACTATCAATATAGTACATTAATTGGCCACCGTATAACGTGTTGTGGCTGTTTGTGTCTTGAGGTAACACTAAATGGGTTTGAACCGTACGTGACTCATGACAAAATTTTTGATTTGGTTTAACTTCATTCATATAAAAAAACTTCCTCCCGTGCTATGATAGATAAAATAGCACTCTGATTATACCATAAACAGGGGATAGAATAGGAAGGAAGCAACCTAAATGGCAAGGATAATTTTATTTGGTGATAGCTTAACAGCAGGTTATAATCCAGAAGAAATGTTTACGGACGAATTGACGCGCCGTGTGCAAGCCGCTTTCCCAGAATTAGACGTTATTAACGCTGGAATACCTGGAGATGCGGCCGAACAAGGCCTTCAGCGAATAGAGGAACATGTGTTAAAATATAAAGCGGATGAAACAAATAAATTGGAGGTTGTCACTGTTTTCTTCGGGGTAAATGATTTAGCGTTGCACCGTGATGTATCCGTGATGGATTATCAAGCGCACCTCAAATCAATCGTCGAGCAAATAGGCTATGATAAAGTAATTGTTTTTTCTGCACCATATGTTAATCAACGTTTAAGATTTCAAGACCGTCCGTTAACACGTATCGAACAGTTTGTAGAAGTGGCGCAAACGCTAGCGGGGGAGTTGGATGTTCCGTTTGTTAACTTATTAGAAATCATGATGAATGACACTAGACGTGATGATTGGTTCCAAGCAGATGGTCTCCATTTTTCAAGTTATGGTTATGAGGAACTTGCAAAATTATTTAATCAAGAAATTAAAAAGAAGAGGGAAGTTTTATGACAGAGCATTATTTTAGTAATTCACCAGAAACCGCTCATGAGCGAGCGCAATTTACTTTTGAGCTAAAAGGCAAAAAATTTATTTTTAATACGGATAGCCATGTTTTTTCAAAGAACACGATTGATTTTGGCAGTCGTGTGCTAATCGACGCGTTTGACGATAGCGAACTACCAGAAGGCGCGTTGCTAGATGTTGGTTGTGGTTACGGTCCAATGGGCTTGTCACTAGCATATAGTACGGGACGTTTTGTCGAGATGGTGGATGTGAACGAGCGTGCTTTAGGTTTAGCAAAAGAAAACGCAGCAGCTAATGGTATTGAACAAGTAGATATCCATGTTTCTTCTATATATGAAGTAACTAATCAAGAAAGTTACGCAGGGATTGTGAGCAACCCACCCATTCGTGCTGGTAAACAAGTGGTGCATGGTATTTTAGAAGGGGCCTATCCATTACTTAAAGAAGGCGGTAGCTTAACGGTTGTCATTCAAAAGAAACAAGGGGCACCAAGCGCTCAGAAGAAGATGGCAGAAGTTTTCGGAAACTGCGAGATTGTGACGAAAGAAAAAGGCTACTTGATTTTGAGAAGTGTGAAAGAGGCTTAACAAACGAATAGTTAATCTAGATTTTGTGGTAAAACACTTGAAATTTATGGGAATCTATTATATACTATTCAAGGTTATGCAAATAACTAACAAAAACCACATCCATTACGATTTTCAGAGCGGTGCTTTGTCTGACAAAGTTCTCTGTGAAGTTGAATAGTGGAGAGGAAAAATTAAAAACCAAATGGAGGAAACAAAAATGGCAGTAATTTCAATGAAACAATTACTAGAATCTGGTGTACACTTTGGTCACCAAACTCGTCGTTGGAACCCAAAAATGAAGAAATATATCTTCACTGAAAGAAACGGGATCTACATCATCGACTTACAAAAAACAGTTCGTTTAGTAGACGACGCTTACAACTACATGAAGGATGTTGCTGAAAACGGCGGTATCGCTTTATTCGTAGGTACTAAAAAACAAGCTCAAGAAGCTGTTAAAGAAGAAGCTACACGTTCAGGTCAATTCTACGTGAATCACCGTTGGTTAGGTGGAACTTTAACTAACTGGGATACTATCCAAAAACGTATCGCTCGCTTAAAAGAAATTAACAAAATGGAAGAAGAAGGAATCTTCTCTGTTTTACCTAAAAAAGAAGTTTCTGTATTAAACAAAGAACGTGAACGTTTAGAAAAATTCTTAGGCGGTATCGCTGATATGCCAAGAATTCCAGACGTAATGTTCATCGTAGACCCTCGTAAAGAGCGTATTGCGGTACAAGAAGCTCATAAATTAAACATTCCTATCGTTGCTATGGTAGATACTAACTGTGATCCAGATGAGATCGACGTAGTTATCCCATCAAATGACGATGCTATCCGCGCGGTTAAATTAATCGCTGGTAAAATGGCTGACGCTTTCATCGAAGGCCGTCAAGGTGAAGACGAAGTTGTAGAAGAAACTTTTACAGCTGAAGAAGCTCCAGCAGCAGATTCAATGGAAGAAATCGTTGAAGTTGTTGAAGGAAGCAACGCTGAATAATTTTAGTTAAATAATTAAATGTCTCAAAGGCTATGAAGTAGTAGGCGAACAAAGTAGCCCGTCTTGTACCTTTGAGACTTTTTTTACAAAGAAAAATACTCTAGGAGGCACATATAAAATGGCACAAAAAATTACTGCAGCTATGGTAAAAGAATTACGCGACAAAACAGGCGTTGGTATGATGGACGCTAAACGCGCATTAGTAGAAGTTGACGGAGACATGGACAAAGCAATCGATCACTTAAGAGAATCTGGTTTAGCAAAAGCTGCTAAAAAAGGTGACCGTATCGCTGCTGAAGGTTTAGCTAACGTTTACGTTAACGGCAATACTGCTGCAATCGTAGAAATCAACTCAGAAACTGACTTCGTTGCTAAAAACGACCAATTCAAAGAATTAGTTGTACGTGTAGCTAAATTAGTTGCTGAAAACAAACCAGCTGATATGGAAGCTGCTTTAGCTATCGAAACAGAAAACGGAACTATCGAGAAAGAAATCTTAGAAGCTACTACAGTTATCGGAGAAAAAATTGCTTTCCGTCGTTTCGAAATCGTTGAAAAAGCTGACGATGAAGTATTCGGAGCTTACTTACATGCTGGCGGAACTATCGCTGTATTATCAGTAGTTTCTGGTGCTGACGAAGCAGTAGCTAAAGACGTTTCAATGCACGTTGCAGCTATCAACCCTCGTTACATGACAAAAGAAGAAGTGCCTGCTGAAGAATTAGAACACGAGAAAAAAGTTTTAACTGAGCAAGCATTAAACGAAGGCAAACCAGCTAACATCGTTGAAAAAATGGTTATCGGCCGTATGCAAAAATTCTTAGCAGAAATCTGCTTAGTGGACCAACCATTCGTTAAAGATCCAGATATGACAGTTTCTAAATACTTAGCAAGCAAAAACTCTGAAGTTAAAGCATTCGTTCGTTTCGAAGTAGGCGAAGGAATCGAAAAACGTCAAGAAAACTTTGCTGACGAAGTAAGAAGCCAAATGAAATAATTAATCTATCATCTGATAGTTGGGGACGCAACTGTAAAAAGTGCGCTCCCTTTTTTTAGGCAAAATTAGAAAATGGTCGTAAGACTAGATTTATGCTAGAATAAGTACAGAAATTAATGGAGGGTGTTATCATGGAGGAGCCAAAATTTAAACGCGTGGTATTAAAATTAAGTGGAGAAGCATTAGCTGGAGATGTTGGTTTTGGAATTAAACCACCAGTAATCGAAGAAATTTGTAAAGAAATCAAAGAAGTTCATGATTTAGGTGTTGAAATCGCAATCGTTGTCGGTGGCGGAAACATCTGGCGTGGTCAAGTCGGTGAACAAATGGGCATGGAACGTGCACAAGCTGACTATATGGGAATGCTTGCAACGGTGATGAACGCTTTAGCTTTACAAGATGTGTTAGAAAACGTTGGGCTACCAACTCGTGTTCAAACATCAATCGAAATGCGTCAAATCGCTGAACAATACATTCGTCGTCGTGCCGTACGTCATTTAGAAAAAGGTCGTGTTGTAATCTTTGCTGGGGGAACAGGTAATCCTTACTTCTCAACAGATACAACATCTGCTTTACGTGCAGCTGAAATCAATGCTGACGTTATCTTAATGGCGAAAAATAATGTTGACGGTGTTTACTCTGCTGATCCTAAATTAGATGCAGATGCGGTTAAATTTGAAGAATTAACTCACTTAGACGTGATTGCTAAAGGATTAGCGGTAATGGATTCTACAGCAAGCTCATTGAGTATGGATAATGATATTCCATTAGTTGTCTTTAACTTAAATGAACCAGGAAATATTAAACGCGTTGTTGAAGGTGAAAACATCGGAACAACGGTAAGGGGGAAAAAATAATGGTCCAAGCAGTATTAAATAGTACTAAAGAAAGAATGATTAAGTCTGAAGAAAACTTACAACGTGAACTAGGTTACATTCGTGCTGGTCGTGCTAACGCTAGCATTTTAGATCGCGTACAAGTTGATTATTACGGTGCTCCAACACCATTGAATCAAATCGCTCAAATCAACATACCAGAAGCACGTATGTTAATGATTACACCATTCGACAAAACAGCTTTAGAAGATATCGAACGTGCGATCATGGCCAGTGACTTAGGTTTAAGCCCATCAAACGACGGTTCTGTTATCCGTTTAGTGATTCCTCAATTAACGGAAGAACGCCGTAAAGAATTAGCGAAAGAAGTAGGCAAAATCGCTGAATCTTCAAAAGTAGCGGTTCGTAACATTCGTCGTGATGCAATTGATGAATTGAAAAAATTAGAGAAAAACAAAGAAATTTCTGAAGATGAATTACGTACTTACGAAAAAGACGTTCAAACATTGACAGATAACAGTATTGCTAAAATTGATAGCATTACAAAAGCAAAAGAACAAGAATTATTGGAAGTGTAATAAAGCAAGCATTGATAGTAGAATTGTCCGATTAAAATCGATCAATTCTATTTCAATGCTTTTTTGTTAACTTAAAACTATTAAATAGTAGTTAATTGGATATTTATGTATTAGAATAACATTAGAGATCATGAAATATGGAGGAGTGATTTGTATTGTTTGCTGAAACAAATATTACCACTAAACTAAATCTATTATACTATTTAGAATTTTTTGGAAATGATATTACTGTTGATAAGTTATTAGAGTTTTTAAATATTTCTAAAATAACGTTAAAAAAATATGTTAAAGAAATCAATGAAATGGCACAAGAGTATGAAATAATTATAAAAGGTAACAGTATAGAATTAAAAAGTGACCATAGGGAAAATAGTTTGTTGATTGCTAAGAGAATAATTGGGGAGTCTCTTAATATCACTCTTTTACTAAGTATTTTATATAAAAAATATAATCTGTCAGAATTAGCAGAACGTTTGTTTATTACAAAATCAACAGTTATTTACAAAGTTGAACAGTTGAATGAGTACTTTAAGAATCAAGAATTAGAAATTGAAATTATTTATCTTGATAATGAAAGTTATGAAATAGTTGGTGAGGAATGGGAAATTAGACATTTTTTTAAAATTTTATTATTGGAAATCGATTACTATGATATTTATTTGCAAAACAAACCCATTTTTAAAGAAATTCATGAACAATTAGATAATCATTTTAATGAACATTACACTCAAAATGAAGCGCTGACAGTAGATACGTATGTTTTTATTGGTTTAAGAAGAGCATCACGGGGTTTTTATTTATTTGACAGTTTTGAAGAAGTTCCTAAAGAAGTCAGAATTGAGCTAGAGTATTTATTTGAACATTTAAAAAAGAAAACACCTTTTGTTAGTTTTCTTGAGAGCAAGTACTTAGTGAAATTTGATTTGTTATTACTAGCTAATATAATTCCAATAGAATATTTATATGAAATTATGTATTTAAATGGAAATTTTGAGATTGGGGATCCGTTAGAATCATCGGTTGGAAATATTATTAAACAATATATAGATAAGTATAATATCGATATGCTAAAAAATGATTTTGATTATTACGTCAAGTTGTTATCCATTCAGATTCTTATGTATGGGCCGCTTAATCAAATACTACTCGAAGACTACGAGATTCATTATCGTGCTTTGAGAAGAGAAAATGAAGAAAAATTAGATTATCTTTATAAATTAGTACAAGAGTCAGGTATTATTACTTATGAAGTGCCAAGTATTTACCAAGAATTTATCATATATTTTTTAGTTGTAGTTTCTGAAGTTAGGAAAGATTATTTTCATATTCATCCGTCTAAAAAAATTAAAATATTACTTTATTCTGCTAAGCATAATGTCTATTCGGAAGTACTTGAGTATATTTTGAAAGATCGTTACAGTGCCTATTTTTCGGTGGTGATGGATTATAAAGACGTTTTACATGATACATATAATGTCGATGATTATGACGTTATTATTTCGGATATTTATTTGGATAGTTTTAAGGATAAGTATTTATATTTCACAAAATTGCCAAGTACATTTTTTTGGAAGAGCTTTGAGGATTTAATTAAAGGGAAATGAAACACATGAATTATTTTCATGTGTTTTTTTTATTTTATTGATTATAAAAAAAAAAAAAATATGAGAAAAAATATACATGATATATTTAAAAAAAGGGAGATGTCTATATGTAAGGAAAAGTAAATAAATAGAAGGGAAGAGAATGGGTGTTTATTGAAAAAAATATTTCTAAAAAAATAGAGTTGATGTATTACTTAGAAGCTTATGGTGGAGAAGCTTCTACAGAGGATCTCCTAAAGTTTTTAGATACAACTATTGTGACGTTAAAAAAATATATCAAAGAAATTAATACAAGTACGGATAGTTATGAAATAGTCATTAAAGGTAGCACGATTCATTTGATATCAGATTATCGTCAAAATTCTATTATGGTATCTAAATTACTACTAGGTGATTCCATTAATTTGAAGTTATTACTTTCTATTTTTTTTGATCAATGTAATTTAACAGAATTATCTCAACAACTTTATATGACCAAGCCTACCGTTTTGTATAAAATTAACCATATTAATAAGTATTTTGAAAGGGAAGCATTAGATATTCAAATTGTCTATAATGACTATTATGAAATAACTGGTCATGAGAGAATAGTGAGACATTTTTTTAGAGTGTTACTTCTTGAAATGGGTGATTATGAAGTACTTCGAGAAAATCAAATAATATTTAATGAGGTCCATCTTTTTTTTAAAAAAAATTATCGTGACTATCACACAAGGCATGAATCATTGATGATTGATACTTACTTATTAATTGCATTAAATCGTGTGTCGAAACATTATTATTTACATGATGATTTAGAACAACTTGATGGTGAGATTAAAACCGAAGTAATGATAATTTATAATACGTTGGTTCAAAAAAAACCTTTTGTAAATTTTATTGAGTCTACTTATAATGTCATATTTTCTCCATATTTAATTGCCAATATTATCCCAATAGAATATATAGAAGAAATTTTGTTTCTTAAAGAAGGCTATATGTTAAATGATGATAAAGAACATAAAATATCAGATATCCTCAAATGTTATTTAAGGAAGTACGGTTTATGCATTCCACTCAAGAAACAAGAGCGCTATATTAAATTTCTAACTAATCAATTGGTGACAATTGGTCCGATTAATCAGGTGATTTTAAGAGATTTTGATATTAACTATAAAAAACTGGCTGAAATTAATTTAGAAAAATCATCTTTCTTATACCGAGTGATAGCTAGTTCAGAGCTTTTTTTAACAGATAGAGAGAGCTTAAAGTATGAATTTTGTATCTTCTTTTTAACCATTATTGATGAGGTGCGTAAAGATTACTTTGGTATCAATCAATCTGAAAATATTAGAATCTTACTATATTATTCAGAAAATAATATTTACTCTGAAATTTTTGAAAGTATTTTGAAAGATAAATATGAAAATCAATATAAAATAACTATTGATTATATCAACATTTTATATAACGATTACCAAGTGAAAAACTATGATGTGATTATTTCTGATATTTATTTAGAAGATTTTGAAGGTAAATATTTATATTATTCTCGCTACCCTAGTAATGAATTCTGGCAAGAATTTGAACAAATGGTTTTAATAAAATAAAAAGCTAATTATAAATGATATTCCAACGATTAAGGATTATCATGTTTGATTAGCTTTTTTTATGCCTCGTTTTATTTTTTTAAATTTCAGGATAAAACGTAAAATCCAGATTATTTTTAGCATGTTATATTTGATTAGTAGCAAAGAGCTGGTTCTAAATAATAGTCAAATAATTCGTTTTATATTCTTTCCAAAAGAGATAAAACATAAAATTTTATAGAATCGTAAGATGTTATAGTTGATAAGTAGTTAAGTGATACAGATATAGAGAGGAAGATAAGAACAATGAAAAAATTGATTAGTTTGATGGTAGCAGTGATAGGTGTAGGTGTGTTTGTAACAGAAGAAGTAACATTTGCATCATCAGGTGCCAATTTTTCTGTTCAACCAAAAATTCCTGAAAATCAAAAGAATAGTACGAGTTATTTTGATTTAGAATTGAAACCTAATCAAGAACAAATAATCGAAATTGAAGTATTTAATGATTCAGATGAAGAAATTGAAGTAATGACTGAATTAAATAGAGCGACTACTTCTGATGTTGGAAATATTACTTATCAAACAACTGAATTGGTTGATGAGAGTGTTATTAATAATATTGAAGAAATTGTGACAAATGAAATTGAAAGTGTTGTACTTAAACCAAAATCGTCCGAGGTAGTTAAATGGGATATTAATATGCCGAAAGAAAGTTTTGATGGTGTTGTGTTAGGTGGTTTTCGCTTTACTTTAGCAGAAAAAGATAACGAAATAGTGGGTATTGAAAATCGTTTTGCGTATACTGTTGGTATTTTATTAAGCAATCAAGAACAAGATATACCAGTAAATTTGAATCTACTGGATATTACAACGGGTCAAGTTAACTATCGTAATCATATTCTAGTTAATTTACAAAATGATATGCCTAGAATTATTGATGAGATGATGATTGAAGCTGAAGTTTATGAGTTGGGAAGCAATCAACCCATTTACACAGCAAGTAGTCAAGAATTACGAATGGCTCCAAATTCAAGTTTTAACTATGGGATTTCAACACAAGAAACGGCTTTTAAACCAGGTAAATACCAACTAAAGTTAACAGCTAATGCTGATGGTGAAGAATTTAGTTGGAATCAAGAATTTGAAATTTCAGGTAAAGAAGCCAAAACTCATAATAAAGAAGCTATTTTTATTGAAGAACCTGCAATCAAACTTTGGATGTGGATAGCGATTTCAGCAGTGTTACTGAGTGTAACAACCGTGATTTGGGCGGTAAAAAAAGAAAAATAGTGAAAGGAAGAATTTAATGAAAAAAACAATTACTTATGGTGTGATTGCTAGTATAGTACTGCAGAGTATCCCTTTAAACGTAGTGGCTGAAGAAATACAGATGGATGAAGATGAGATTAAAACAGCTCAAGTGGAAGTTCCTATTGAAGTATCCTATATAGAAGACACTCTTGAAAAAGTTAATTTGAATGAGTCTGAGCAATTATTTCAAACAGAAAACATAGAGACAAGTAGTGAACTAGATACAGAGTTAGATTCAGAAAAACAAACACTTACAATTAATAATTTAGATGAAATTAAAGAAGAAATTTCAATAGAGAGTTCCTCATCTCTTGATTTGGAATCAAATATTGAAGAAGTAGTTGTTGAAAATGATGAAAATTCAATTGAATTAAAAGAGAGCGCGGCCAATACCAATCCGATAGCATCAAAGAGTGATAGTAAAGTTATTCATCAAGGAGAAATTGGTACATCAACTTGGTGGATTCTTGAAACGGGCGAATTACAAATTGGGAGTGGGGAAATATCAACTCCTAAATTTGAAGTTGGAGTTGAAGGAAGAGGATTTTGGGAAGACTACAGTGAAATAGTTACAAAAGTAAATTTCTGGAATTATGACACGAATACGCCATCTTCCGTAAAAGGACTTGGTAACATTTCTTACTTATTTACAATGTTAACTAAGGTCACTACTATTGAAGGATTAGATAGATTTAATACTACTGAAGTGACCAATATGTCCAACTTGTTTTCAAATTGCCGCTCTTTAACTAACATTGATATTAATAGTCTTGATACTAGTAATGTAACGGATATGTCTTATCTATTCAATAGATGTGAAAGTTTAAAAACAATTGATGTATCAATGATTGATACATCAAAAGTGACTAACATAAGTTATATGTTCAATCTATGCAAGCTACTGGTGGAATTAAATGTTTCTAGTTTTGACCTTACTGAAGTTACTAGTATGAGATCATCGTTTAGGAACTGTTATCAATTGGAAAACATAATATTTGGTTCTTTTACTACAAATAATGTAATAGATATGTCTTATATGTTTAGTGGAAACAAAAACATGAAAGAAGCAAATTTAGTCTCTTTTGAAACTAATAATGTTACAAATATGTCTTATATGTTTGAGAAGTGTGAAAATTTAAACTTAATCAACTTAACCACATTTGATACAAAAAAAGTTAAGAATATGTCTGCTATGTTTAAAGGATGCTCGAAAATTAATCAATTGATTTTGGGAGAAAGTTTCAAGTTTGGAGATAATTCAAATTTGTCAAGTCCTGGGATGTTGGAATCTTCATTTCCTGGTTATTTAACGGGTAAATGGATGAGACAAGATGGTAATTCAAAAGCATACACGCCTACTGAATTTACTCAAAAATATGGTGAAGGTGATTTATTAGCAGGGACCTACATTGCGGAAGTTGAATACATGCATGAGTTAGAAGTAAATGTCCAACTTACTGACGATAAAATTACAATTGGAGAAACAACGAAAGTGAATGCCACAATTGAAAATTTGACCGGCTATGATGATGTTGAAGTAACGGTAGAACTTGTGAATGGAGTATTTGAAGGAATAGAATTATTAGAAGAGACGATTGAAGTGAAAATAGATGGTAAGATTTCACAGTTGAACTATCAAAACCTAATCGAGGGTATTGTTATTCCAAAAAATAGTATCGTCGAGTTTTCTTACGACTTACTGGGTGTAAATAATGAATATTATGATAATAATATAAAAGTGATGTTAAATCAAAAAGGGACAGAAATCACTAATTATGTATGGACGGGTGTTAATTCTTTAACAGTAGATAACGGACGTATACGATTTATATCAAAAGCACCTGAAGTTATTGGATTTAAAGAATGGGATAATCTAATGCTGGACGAAATCACTGTGCAATCACGATCTTTTGAATTGAAAGTTGAAGATTTACGAGGCTCAAATGATGTTGAAGAAAATGGCATTCAAGGAAATCGTTCATCATGGCGTGTGGAAGTTTCAACCGATAACGTCTTTATTAATGATGAAGGCAAAAGCGATAGAGGTTTGTTCCAATTATTAGGACAAACAACTGATGGTAGTTGGTGTAATGCTAAGGATGGAGTTGTTCTTTATGAACATAATCCAATTAAAGAAAAACCATTAGATTCTAAAGAACAAGTAATACCTGTTGGAGAAGAGCAAAAGTTAGGTATTATGTTAAATCAAATCACTGGGTTAAAAGAAAATAGTGACTATCAAGTGAAGATCATGTTTGACTTGATTGACGCACCATAGGGGGAGAAAATGAAAAAAATGAGTTTAGTATTAGCAATAGGATTAATCATATCAAGTGCTTTTTCTCCGTTTATGAGTGCAGCAGAGAGCCAAAGTTCGATTAGATTTTATAAGGAAAATAAAGCACCCATAGTGGTAGAAGAAACGATTACAAATTTTCCAACTGATGAAAATATTCCAGATAATTCGTTTACTAATGACAGAGACTCCGTTAATTTATCAGAGAAACAGGAGAATTCTTCACTAACTAGTGATAGAAATCAGACTCCGGGTTATTTACCGAAGACGGGTTTTAGACAGTCTAAATTAGTAGTTCTAATGGGATTAATTGTCATTATAATTGCTTTAATAATAAAAAAGAAAGAAGGAAAAGAACATGAAAAAAATTAATTTATTATCGATTGGATTATTAACAAGTAGTTTATTAGGAGGTGCTGTTGTTAATGCAGATACAAGTATAACAAGTACCGGTCGAGTAAGTGTGAAAGAATTAACCCAAGTTGAACCTGAGAACCCTGACCCTGAAGGACCTGGAGAAATTATTGAACCTCCAATTACCCCTCCTGGTGAAAATCGCTTCAAAGTCATTCATGCTTCTAACTTAGAATTTGGTGAAGTAGAAGCAACTGCCAAAGAACAAGTAGTTAAGGCGAAAACATTAGCAGTTACCACTTCTGAAAGTCTAGATCAAGTTCAACGTGTTCCTTGGGTTACAACGTATGATATGAGAAACGCAACTGAGCGTTCTGATTGGAAATTAGAAGCTTCGACTACACCTCTTGAAGATGGAAGTGGACATGTTTTACGTGGTGCTGAAATTACATTATCTAATTTAAACTATGCTAGTGGTTCTGAACGTGCCCCACAAGCAAGAGCAGGTAAGATTACATTAGGTTATAGCCCTCAAACATTAGCAACTGCAACTGCTTATTCTGAAGAAAATGGTACACAAGATACAGGTGTAGGTAGCTGGTCATTAGCAATGGGCTACAAAAATGAAGATGAGACATTAACTGACGGCGTTGAGTTACGAATTCCTTCAAATATCGTAATCAACGATGGTGTTGAATATACGTCTACCATTACGTGGAATTTGTCAGTTGGACCATAATATAAAGATATAAAATATTTAATAAAATAGTACAATATAAATTAAGGGAGAAATTAATTATGAAAACTATGAAAAATATGATGACAGTCGTTTTATTGGGTACAGTAGGATTAGGTGGAACCGTTACTTTTGCTGAAAGCAATGATTATAATGTAGCAACATCAGAAGCTAAAATTAACTTTGTAAAGTCTTTGGAAGAAGAAGATATTGAGATTCCGGGTATTACTGATCCTGAAATCGTTGATCCAGAAAATCCAGAAAATCCTTCTCCAAATCCAAATCCGGAGAACCACTTATTACGTATTAACTATGTATCAAACTTCGACTTTGGGACATGGGGAAGTACCACCAATAATATTACGGCTTATGCGAAAGCACAACCGATTTATTTAACAAATGGTGAGGTGCAAGACGTAGCACCATTCGTTTCAACGATTGATAATCGCGGAACTGAGCGCGGGAATGGTTGGACACTATCTGCAACGGCTTCTGTTTTAACAGATGAAAATGAGAATGAATTAAAAGGGGCACAAATCATTCTATCGAACGCGTCATACAATGATAGTGAGTTAGCGCCTCAAGCTGTTCAAGGAGATAAGAACATTAGTGCTGGGAAGCAAGTTCTAGCGAACACTACTGCTGAAACTGGTGCTGGTCAATGGTCAATGGCTTTAGGTAATGTTAAAGAATTTACAACACAATTACCAACTCAAGAAGATGCTTCAGTATTAGAAGATGTAACATATGATATAACGAATGGTGTTAGAATTGAAATTCCTCGTAATACTGTCACAAATAACACTGAATACTCAGGGACAATTACTTGGGAATTAGAAACTTCAGTTTAATTATTAAAGAGATTTAGCATCTGGCTAGATCTCTTTTTGTCTTTTAATAAACAAAACATTAATCTTTTATTAAATACTAGACCATATGTTTATTGATTCTTTACTTTATATAGGTTTTTTCCTTGTTTTTTGCTACAATAAGAGGGATAGTAATTAAAGGAAGGATGTTGAGTGATGTTCCGTTTTTTTCCTCAAAAAAATAAATATCATATAGAAGAAATCCCCAACGTGTTTAATCGGGATTTGCCAGTTCCTAATCATATTGCGATTATCATGGATGGGAATGGACGTTGGGCAAATAATCGACGTTTACCACGTGTTGCGGGACATAAAGAAGGCATGAATAATGTCAAAAAAATAACAAAAAAAGCGAGTCAAATGGGTGTGAAAGTATTGACGTTATACGCTTTTTCTACTGAAAATTGGCGTCGTCCGAACGACGAAGTGAGCTTTTTGATGCAATTGCCGGTTGATTTTTTTGATACATTTGTGCCTGAGTTAATTCAAGAAAATGTTAAAGTTCAAGTCATTGGTTATACCGATGCTTTACCGGAACATACTAAACAGGCAGTAGATTCTGCGATTGAACAAACGGCGCATTGTACCGGGATGATTCTAAACTTTGCCCTTAACTACGGTAGTCGTGCGGAGATGTTGACGGCGGTTAATCAACTAGTTGAGGAGGCAAAAAGTGGTGAGTTAACTGAAGAGGTTACTGAAGACATGTTTTCAAAACACTTGATGACAGCGATTTTACCAGAAGATTATCAAGATCCTGATTTAGTCATTCGTACAAGCGGTGAAGAACGTATCAGTAACTTTTTATTATGGCAAATTGCTTATAGTGAGTTATACTTTTCTAAAGTCTATTGGCCAGACTTTAGCGAAAGTCACTTAGAAGAAGCGTTTGGTAGTTTCCAAGCGCGTAATCGCCGTTTTGGTGGTTTAAATGAGACAAAGGAGAGTAAATAAATGAAACAACGTGTTATTACAGCGATCATTGCGTTGCTGTTTTTCGTGCCAGTTGTTTGGTACGGTGGTCCCGTCTTTCAATTAGTGGTGGCGTTAATGGGAGTCGTAGGGGTATATGAGTTATTTAAAATGAAAGGTTTATCTATGTTAAGCGTGCCGGGCGTTTTATCAGCCTTGGCGGTAGTTTCGTTAATCTTGCCAAGACAAAATTGGTTTGAATTTTTACCCTATAATATTAATAATTTTCATTTGTTTATTGTCATGATGATGTTGCTATTATGTGTGACTGTTTTTTCAAAAAATGAATTTAGTTTTGAAGACGTGGCGTTTCCGATTTTAACTAGTCTGTATGTCGGGGTCGGTTTCCAACATTTTGTGTTAGCTCGTGGCAATGATTCACAATTTTTATTTATTATTTATGGGTTAGCAGTGGTTTGGAGTACTGATATTGGCGCGTATATGGTAGGTCGTAAATTAGGAAAAAATAAATTAGCCCCACATATTTCACCTAATAAAACAATTGAAGGCTCAATTGGTGGGATTATTTGTGCCATTGTAGCAGCGCTACTTGTGATCACCTTGAATCCTAGCGCAACAACATTAACTTATAGTTGGCCGGTAATGATTCCAATTACGATTGTTTTATCGATTGCTGGTCAAATGGGTGATTTAGTTGAATCAGCGTTTAAACGTTTTTATGGTGTCAAAGATTCTGGTAAGTTATTACCAGGGCACGGTGGGATATTAGACCGTTTTGACAGTTTGTTATTTGTTTTTCCATTAATGTATATTCTAGGGTTATTTTCTTAAAAATAACCCTCTTACTGTATAAAAAGAAAGGATGTTGCATATGAAAACATTATTAGTGTTTATTTTTGTTTTCGGGTTGATTGTGGTGATTCACGAGTTGGGTCATTTTATTTTTGCTAAACGCTCAGGTATCTTGGTACGTGAGTTTGCGATTGGAATGGGCCCAAAGATTTTTAGTCATCGTGATAAATCTGGGACATTGTATACAATTAGAATTTTACCCATGGGTGGTTATGTCCGCATGGCTGGCATGGGGGAAGAAGAGGTTGATTTACCACCTGGAAAACCGTTGTCAGTGGAATTAAATGCAGAAGGTCATGTTGCAAGGATTAATACGAGTTCGAAAGTGACGTTGACTAATGGTATTCCGATGGAGCTATTAGAAGCTGATTTAGAAGATAAGTTATTTATTAAAGGTTATGTTAACGGTGAACAAGAAACGACTTACGTTGTTGATCATGATGCGACGATTATTGAAGAAGATGGAACTGAAGTGCGTATTGCACCACTAGATGTGCAGTTCCAATCGGCTAAATTATATCAACGCATGTTAACGAACTTTGCTGGACCGTTATTTAACTTTATTTTGACCTTTGCATTGTTCCTATTAGTGATTTTTATGCAAGGTGGAGCGATGTCGTCGGATCCGTCAAGTACTATAGGATCGGTGCAAGTGGATAGTCCTGCTGATAAAGCCGGACTTAAACCGGACGACCGTATTCTGTCAATTGATGGTGTCAAAGTTGCTGAGTTTACTGAAATCGGCGAGGTCATCGCAGAAACAAAAGATAAAGCACTAGAGGTAGTCATTCAACGTGATAATCAAGAACAAACCTTAAATATAACGCCTGAAAAAGTCACTGAAGATGGCAATGAACGTTATATGATTGGTGTTTCTCCAGGGACAATTTTGAAGAAATTATCATTTGGTGAGAAGTTCAAGGTAGCAGCGTTGCAAACCAAAGCAAGTGCCTTGACAATCTTTAATGCCTTAAAAGATTTGATAGGTGGCTTTAGTTTAGATAAATTAGGTGGACCGGTTATGATTTATCAAGCTTCATCTGAATTATCTAATCAAAGCTTAGTGACTATTCTAAGTTTTATTGCGATGTTAAGTGTTAACTTAGGTATCATGAATTTACTGCCAATTCCGATGTTAGATGGTGGAAAACTTTTATTCAACATTGTCGAAGGTATTCGCCGTAAGCCTTTAAATCAAGAAATTGAAATGAAGATTACGCTAGCAAGTGCTGTGTTATTAATTGGTTTAATTGTGTTAGTTACGTGGAATGATATTATGAGATTTTTGGGACGCTAGTATTTCAAACTGGGGGATGACAGATGAAACAGTCGAATATATTTCTACCAACATTAAGAGAAAATCCAAGTGAAGCTGAAGTGTTAAGTCATCGTTTATTATTAAGAGCGGGTTACATTCGTCAAATGGCTAGTGGTATTTATAGTTATTTACCACTGGCCAAACGAGTAATGGACCGAATGAATCAAATAATTCGTGAAGAGTTAGAAAAAGTGGCAGCGATTGAGATGCATTTACCCTATTTGTTGCCTGAGCGTGTGCTAGAGTCGGCAGGAACGACAGAACGCACTGAAGAGAATGTGTTTCGCTTGAATGATCAAAACGAACACGCGTTTATTTTATCACCGTGTTATCAAGAGGCAATATTAAGTTTATTTACTACCGAAGCTATTTCATATAAAAAATTACCTTTAACGCTATATACGATGCAAACGCATTTTATTGATGAAGAACGTCCACGTTATGGGTTGTTAAAAAGTCGTGAGTTAATCGCTCACAGTGCTTATTCATTTCACGAAACGTCAGAGAGTTTACTTGAAACTTACCGTCAATTAGAATCAGCGTATAGTCGTATTTTAGAGCGGTTTGGCTTGGAGTTTCGTACGTTAGTAAGTCGCTTTACAGATGAAGCAGGCATTGACGGTAAACAATTTATTGCATTATCGGAAGTCGGAGAACAAACGGTTTGTTTTTCAACAGAAAGTGATTATGTTGCACAACTAGAGTTAGCAACTAGTTTGTATACACCAAAGCTTAAGCGTGATGTTTTTTTAGAATTAGAAGAAATCGAGACGCCAAATGTTAAGACGATAAAGGAAGTTTCAGAGTATTTAGATGTTCCTGAAGAAAAAATCATAAAATCCTTTTTATTTATGAGTGATGGACAACCCGTTTTAGCTCTAATTCGTGGTGATTATGAAGTTAATGAACTAAAATTAAAAAAACTGCTGGGGAGTAAACACCTCTTACCAGCAACTGAAGAAGAGATTCGACAACTCACACATTCAGAAAGTGGCTACATTGGCCCAATTGGATTGCCTGAAGAGGTAGTAATTATTGCGGATGAATACGTTCAAGATATGGATAATGCTATCGTAGGGGCGAATAAAAAAAATTATCATTTGAGACATGTTAACTTAGAGCGTGATATTAAGCCTAGTCAGTTTGCTGATATAAGAATTGTTAAAGAAGGTGATCCCTCTCCTGATGGTGAAGGAGCGTTAATATTTTCTAAAGGGATAGTCGTAGGGTATTTGGAAACGATGGGTACCACACTTAGTGAAATGATGAACGCTCAGCTGATTGATTCAGATGGGAAACCTCAACCGTTAATTATGGCAGCTTATGAATTAATCACGTCTACCCTAATGGCGGCAATTGTTGAGCAAACATCTGATGAGAATGGTTTAATTTGGCCCAAAGCTATTGCACCATTTGACATTCATCTGTTAACAATGAACGTCCGCGATGAAAATCAAAATAAATTGACAGCTGAGATTGCTAGTCTATTAAAGGAATCTAGCTATGAAATATTAATTGATGATCGTAAAGAAAGCGCGGGTGTTAAGTTTAATGATGCCGACTTAATCGGAATACCACTGCGTGTAACAGTAGGGAAAAAAGCTGTTGAAAATGTTGTTGAAATTAAACTAAGAGAGTCTGGAGAGTCGATAGAAGTTAGAAAAGATGAGTTGATACCGACGATTGAAATTCTGAAAAATTCTATTATGTAGATTATTTGGCAAAATTAAATAATTTAAATAATTCATAGTAAATAACATGAAGAAAAAGACGATTTTCACTCAATCGTCTTTTTTTGTTTGGTAGATATTCTAAAAGTCTTGCTATTTCTAGGTTTATATTAGAATAAAATGAGAGAAAATCAAAAAAACGAAAAAATATTTTTGCATTTTTTTTCTTTTTTTGAATAAAAAAGGAGCATAAAAACAACGAGAATAAAACGCTTACATAATATTGTTGAATTTTTCACAATTAATGATTAATATTTAGCATTTTAAACATCGAAGATTTAGCTTTTTTATTTTTTGCCTTTGTTAAGATATACATGTAATCAAAAGTAATGAGGAGGAAATGAATTATGAATGGTCCTATCAATGTGTATTCTGAAATCGGGAAATTGAAAACGGTTTTACTGCATCGTCCGGGAAAAGAGTTAGAAAACTTAATGCCTGACTATTTAGAAAGATTATTATTTGATGATATTCCTTTCTTACAAGATGCCCAAGCTGAGCATGATCAATTTGCTAAAATCTTAACTGACAATGGCGTTGAAGTGTTATATTTGGAAGATTTAATGGCTGAGTCATTAGTGTCTGATGAAGTAAAAGAAGCGTTTATTGATGAGTATTTATCTGAAGCGAATATTGAGAGTGATGAAACAGTTGCTACTATTAAAGAAATGTTAATGGCAATTGAAGACAAACGTGAACTAGTTGATAAGACAATGGCTGGTATGCAAGTAACTGAACTACCTGAACATGATAAAAATAGTTTAGTTGACTTAATGGGTAATGATTATCCATTTGCTATTGATCCAATGCCAAATCTGTATTTTACACGCGACAACTTCGCAACAATTGGAAATGGTATCTCATTAAATCACATGTACTCTGAAACAAGAAATAGAGAAACAATTTATGCAAAATATATCTTTGATAATCATCCAAGATTCAAAGATCAAGATATTCCACGTTTATATTGTCGTAATGAAGAACATCGTATCGAAGGTGGAGACGAATTAGTACTTTCAAGTAAAGTATTGGCAGTTGGTATTTCTCAACGTACAGATGCTAAAGCAATTGAAAAATTAGCGCGCAATATCTTCAAAGAAAACATGAGCTTCGAAACAGTTTTAGCCTTTGATATTGGTGAATATCGTAAATTCATGCATTTAGATACAGTATTTACAATGGTTGATTATGATAAATTCACGATTCACCCAGAAATTGAAGGGGACTTAACTGTTTACTCAATCACTAAAGGTGAAAAAGATTTAGTGATTAAGAAAGAAGTTGACCAATTAGAAAGTATTTTAGCTAAATATTTAGGTGTCGAAAGTGTTCAATTAATTCGCTGTGGTGGTGGCGATGTTGCAGCAGCAGCTCGTGAACAATGGAATGACGGATCAAATACTTTAACAATCGCACCAGGTGAAGTAGTAGTTTATGACCGTAACGTGGTAACGAATGAATTACTTGAAAAAGCAGGGTTAAAATTACATAAATTACGCGGAAGTGAATTGGTTCGCGGTCGTGGGGGCCCACGTTGCATGAGTATGCCAATTTATCGTGAAGATATCTAAATACTTTTTATTTAATAATAAAAAAATAGAAATGGAGAGATTCAATTATGACATCAGTATTTCAAGGACGTAGTTTATTAGCAGAGAAAGACTTCACTCGTTCAGAGTTAGAATATTTAATCGATTTCAGTATTCATTTAAAAGATTTGAAAAAACGCAATATCCCACATCGTTACTTAGAAGGTAAAAACATTGCGTTATTATTCGAAAAAACTTCAACAAGAACACGTGCGGCATTTACAACAGCAGCTGTTGATTTAGGAGCGCATCCTGAATACCTTGGAGCAAACGATATTCAATTAGGTAAAAAAGAAACAACTGAAGATACAGCGAAAGTATTAGGTAGCATGTTTGATGGTATCGAATTCCGTGGATTCAGCCAAAAAATGGTTGAAGAATTAGCAGAATTCTCTGGTGTGCCAGTGTGGAACGGTTTAACTGATGAATGGCATCCAACACAAATGATTGCTGACTTCATGACAATCAAAGAAAACTTCGGTTCATTAGAAAACATTACGTTAGTATATGTTGGGGACGGCCGTAACAACATGGCAAACAGCTTACTAGTGACAGGAGCTATCTTAGGTGTTAATGTACGAATCTGTGCACCAGAAGCTTTATTCCCAGAACAAGAAGTTATTGACTATGCTAACAAATTCGCAGCTGAATCAGGTGCAGAATTAATGATTACTGACAATGTTGACGAAGGGGTTAAAGGCGCTAACGTATTATATACAGATGTATGGGTATCTATGGGTGAAGAAGATAAATTCGAAGAACGTGTAAATATGTTACAACCTTATCAATTAAATATGGATATGATTAATAAGACTGGCAACCAAGATACTGATAACTTAATCGTATTACACTGTTTACCAGCCTTCCATGACACTAACACTGAATACGGAAAAATGGTTGAAGAACAATTTGGTGTGAAAGAAATGGAAATTACTGACGAAGTATTCAGAAGTAAATATGGTCGTCAGTTCGAAGAAGCAGAAAATAGAATGCATTCAATCAAAGCAATCATGGCTGCTACATTAGGTAATTTATTTATTCCACGTACATAATGATTAGTAGTTAGTGGGAAATAGGCAGCATGAATAAATTTTCATGTTGCCTTTATTTTTATCAATTAGTGGAAATGATAAAAAACTCATTTTACTAATAATGAAAAATAAATCAGATATAATTAAGGAAAGAGGACATAGCATGAGCAAAAAAATCGTTGTAGCTTTAGGTGGAAATGCGATTTTGTCAGATAATGCTAGCGCAAAATCTCAACAAGATGCATTAGTAAAAACAGCAAAACAATTAGTTGAATTAGTAAAAAAAGGCAACCAATTAATTATTTCACATGGTAACGGGCCTCAAGTTGGTAATTTATTATTACAACAACAAGCGGCTGACTCAGAAAAGAACCCAGCGATGCCACTAGACACCTGTGTTGCGATGACACAAGGAAGTATTGGTTATTGGTTAACAAATGCGATGATTCAAGAATTAAAAGTAGCTGGTATCGACAAAGAAGTTGTAACCGTTGTCACTCAAGTGGTAGTCGATGAAAATGATCCAGCATTTGCTAATCCAACGAAGCCAATTGGTCCATTCTTATCAGAAGAAGAGGCTAAAGCACAAATGAATGCGACTGGCGCAACCTTTAAGGAAGATGCTGGCCGTGGTTGGCGTAAAGTTGTGGCAAGTCCAAAACCAGAAAGCATTGTTGAATACAAGGTTATTAACCGATTAGTTGAAGAAGATGTGATCACTATTTCAGCTGGTGGTGGTGGTATTCCTGTTGTTGGTGAAGAGTTGCGTGGGGTTGAAGCAGTGATTGATAAAGATTATGCTTCAGCTAAATTAGCAGAATTAGTTCATGCTGATCAATTAATTATTTTAACAGGTGTGGATAATGTTGCGATTAACTTTGGAAAAGAAAATCAAGAAAGTTTAACCAATGTTTCTGTTTCTCAGTTAGAAAAATACAAAGCAGAAGGTCATTTTGCCCCAGGCAGCATGTTACCAAAAATCGAAGCGGCGATTGATTACGTAAACAATAATCCAAGTAGCCAAGCGGTTATCACTTCTTTAGAAAACTTAGAGTTTTTGGGCAACGAAGGGGTAGGGACCATTATTAGCAAATAATAGATCAGGGGTGTTAGTATGCAAAAAAGCAGAGAGATTACCTTTTTAAAAAGATATAAAGACTTTTGTTACTTTAATGAGGAAGAATTCGCAGAAATTGAAGAACATACTTATTTTAGATCATATAAAAAAGGACAGGTCTTATTTGATGCTGCCGATGAAAGAAATCGCGTCTATTTACTTAAGTCAGGCGTTGTTAAAATTGAAAAAACTGACTTTACGGGTGAATTTGAGTATATCGATTTCTTGAATCCAGGTACCATGTTTCCTAAAATAGGTTTCTTATTTGATGAGGATTATTATTTCTCTGCTAGTGCGTACACCGATATTGAAGTTTATTATTTACCAAAAGACATCTATGAACGTTTAGTTAAACAAAATAACCTTCAACTAATGAATTTTATTCGTAGTCAATCGGAAAGTTTGAAACGCCAAATGTTGAAAGTTCAAAAAGGAACTACGAATAATGCGATTCATCGGATTTCTTTTTCACTTGCGGTGATTCTACACGATTTTGGCATGGTGAGTTATGAAGGGGGATATGAAATTAAATTTCCAATCACCATTAATGATTTAGCTAAATTAGCTGGTACAACAAGAGAAACAGCTAGTTCTATGATTAAACAATTAGAGTGTCAGGGCAAAATTAAATATCATAAAAAACAATTAATCTTTTTAGATACAGACTATTTTATGGATTATCTTAACGATTAATAAATAAGAGAGGAGTGGCACTATCGAGTTAGTGCCAAAATAATAATGGAAGAGAAAAAACAACGTAAATCGCTTTCGTCTTTTAGTATTTTATTTATTATTATTATCGTCTTGGGTATTATAACCAAATTTTTAGATGGGGCTAAATTTTCACCAATGGAATTACGTGATACTGGTGAAACAGTTAGTCAAGTAGTCGGTGCGAAGTTATCAGATGTGGTGATGTCACCGTTCTATGGTTTCAAAGATGCGATTGATATTTGTATCTTTATCTTAGTATTAGGTGGCTTCTTGAATATCGTAACCAAAACAGGGGCTTTAGAAGCAGGTATTCAAAATGTCGTGAAGAAATTAAAAGGTAATGAATTAGTTATTATTCCAATCTTAATGTTCTTATTCTCAATTGGTGGTTCAACATATGGGATGGCCGAAGAAACCATTCCATTCTACGGTTTATTAGGAATGACAATGGTGGCAGCTGGTTTTGATACGATTGTTTCAGTTGGTACCGTCATGCTTGGTGCGGGTGCAGGGGTAATTGGTTCAACTGTTAACCCATTCGCAACAGGAGTAGCAATGGATGCTTTAAAAGGAATTAGCATTCAACCAAAAACTGGTTTGATCATGTTAATTGGTTTAGTATTATGGGCTTTAACTACTGCTTACGCAATCTTTGTTGTAATGAGTTATGCGAAAAAAGTGAAAGCTGATAAAGGTTCAACTATTTTATCACTGCAAGAACAAAATGATATGGAAGAACATTTTGCTAAAGGTTTTGATGATAAAGTTGTTTTCACTGGCAAACACAAAATGATTTTAACTATTTTTGCGATTACTTTCTTGGTTATGATTGTGTCACTTATTCCATGGGGAGACTTTGGTGTAACTTTCTTTGATAGCTGGACAACTTTCTTAACAGGCGAACCATTTGGTGCTTGGTACTTTGGTGACTTAGCAATGTGGTTCTTCATCATGGGGATTATCATTGCGTTAATCGCTAAAATGTCAGAAAGTGATATTATTGACACATTTATCGATGGTGCAAAAGATATCTTATCGGTTGTATTAATCATCGTTGTAGCGCGTGGCGCTTCAGTATTAATGGCGACTACTCATTTAGATATGTATATCTTAGATAAATCAGCTAACCTATTACAAGGATTATCACCAATCTTGTTTGTAATCGGTGCTTACATTATCTATGTCTTATTATCATTCTTAATCCCATCAACTTCAGGTTTAGCTTATGTTTCTATCCCAGTAATGGGTGCGTTAGCTGACAAAGTTGGTTTAAGTGCAGATGTAATGATTATGATCTTCGTATCTGCTTGTGGTGTGGTTAACTTAATTACACCGACTTCAGGGGTAGTAATGGGTGGTTTAGAAGTTTCTAAAGTTAACTATACTACTTGGACAAAATTTGTATTCAAACACATCATTGTCATTACAGTAATGAACTTACTAGTGTTAATTGCTGCAATGTTAATGGCATAAAATCGAAAAAAATGAAAAAGAGGGTGGCGTGAGCCCCCTCTTTTTTGCTATATATTTAAAGTATGATACAAAAAAGCTCAAGCATTTGCTTGAGCTATATGTTTAGCGGTGGTGATTAAATATATTGTTTGAAATACTCGTTAACAATTTCAGCATCTTCTTTGTTTTTCGAAATAATTAATACGGTGTCATCGCCAGCTACACACGCGACGATTTCTTTGAAAATCGAGCGTAGGCTATCGATTAGAACGCCAATAATTTGACCATTACCAGGAAAAGCCGTGATAATGTTTAAGAATTCAACTTGCGTAATACTTGTGGCAGATTCAGATAAGATATTAATTAGTTTTTCTTCATCTGATATTTTTTTCTTACCTTTTGTGGCTGTACTAATGATGCGGTAATACGATTTACCGTCGTTGTTATGGCTTTTGACGATGTTTAATTCACGGATATCTCTTGAAATAGTGGCTTGCGTAATCGCTACATTTTCTTTTTCCAAAAATTCAACTAGTTGTTGTTGATTTTCAATGTTGTTCTCAGTGATGACTTTTTTGATAATATTATGTCTGTCAGCTTTTCTCAATTACGTTCACTCCTTTAGTCCATTATACCAACAAAATAGATGAAGGTAAAATCAATATTAAGAAAAGGTGTAAAAAATGTAACCGTTTTATAGAGCTTTTTATTTTAGATACAACAAATAATAAGCCCTATATAGATGAATGGGACGAAAGGTAAAGGTTGACTGAGAGGTCGTTTTGTCACCCAATATAATAAAAAAACATACATAAGTGCTAAAAAAGTAGCAATCATGATTAAAAGGCAAAAGTTAATAAGAGGAAGGATGTAGTAATACATAAGTAGTAGCTTAACATCTCCGAGTCCAAACATCGTTTTAGAGCAGAAGCTAGTGATGAGTTTGAAAAAATAATAGCAAAGAATACAAAGAAATAGTTTATGTAAGGAATGATTTAACCAGCCAACACTTAACACTAACTGACATATTAGGAGTAAAGGTGAAATGAGTTGATAACGTATATCAGCAAGAGCTTGTGCATAAGTTAAGGCAATTAAAATCATCCATGGTAGAGTGATTGTTATAGGGATGATCATGTTAACACTTATAGTAAAAGCTAGTATTATCTTTACTAATAAAGCATCAGTCATGACCTGTGTTATTGTTTCATTTGGAAATTCTTTAGGTATTAACCAAGCAGGTAAAAAGTTCAGCACTAAGCATAAGCTGGTAAATAACATATCATTCAACTCCTATATAGTTGCTAATAATAGTTACGTGATTAATTGCTGGAGTCATTTTTGTTTTTATTATCTTTTTTCATGTATACTAAAGGAGTAAAGAGGTGAGTTTTATGAACGAAACAATCGAACATAAATTATCGCTTTTGCCAACGAATTCTGGTTGTTATTTGATGAAAGATAAGCATGGCACGATTATTTATGTTGGGAAAGCAAAAAATTTAAGAAATCGCGTGCGTTCATATTTTCGTGGGGGCCATGATACGAAGACTGAGCGTTTAGTCAGTGAAATTGTTGACTTTGAATATATAGTGACGGAGTCGAATACTGAAGCGCTAGTGTTAGAAATAAATTTAATTCAACAAAATAAACCCAAATATAACATTATGCTCAAGGACGATAAGTATTATCCTTTTATTAAAGTGACGAGCGAACGTTACCCTCGTTTACTGATTACCCGTAAAGTTAAGAAGGACAAAGCGTTATATTTTGGTCCGTATCCCGATGTGCGCTCTGCAAATGAAACAAAGAAAATTTTGGATAAACTGTATCCGTTAAGAAAGTGTCAAAAATTACCAAAGGAAGTTTGTCTGTATTATCATCTGGGACAATGTTTGGCACCATGTGTCTATGACGTTAGTCCGAAAGTTTATGAAGGTATGATCCAGGAAATTAAACATTTTCTAAAAGGTGACGGTTATAAAGATGTGGTTCGTGAATTAGAAGGGTTTATGCATGAGTCAGCTGAAAAAATGGAATTTGAACGTGCGGCCGAATTACGTGATCAAATTACAGCGATTAAAGGTGTTATGGAAAAACAAAAAATGACGCTAACAGATTTTATTGACCGTGATATTTTTGGGTACCATGTAGATAAAGGCTGGATGTGTGTGCAAGTGTTCTTTATTCGTCAAGGCAAGATGATTCAGCGAGATGTGTCGATTTTTCCATTTTATAATGAGGCGGAAGAAGATTTTCTAACGTATTTAGGACAGTTCTATCTAGAAAATCAACATTTTAAACCGAAAGAAATTTTTATCCCGGATTCGATAGATAAAGAGAGTGCGCAAGTGTTACTACAAACCAAAGTGATTCAGCCAAAAATTGGAGAAAAGAAACAGTTAGTCGAGTTGGCAAATAAAAACGCGCGTGTATCGCTCGAACAAAAATTTGAACTAATTGAACGTAAAACCGAACGAACAATGGGTGCTGTTGAAGGTCTAGGCGATGCGCTAAATATTCCGGTCCCTATCCGTATCGAAGCCTTTGATAATTCCAATATTATGGGAACAAGTCCGGTGTCTGCGATGGTCGTCTTTTTAAATGGTCAACCGGCTAAAGGTGAATACCGCAAATATAAAATAAAAACGGTTGAGGGCCCGGATGACTATGCGACAATGAAAGAAGTGGTTTATCGTCGTTACGCCAAAGTTCTTAAAGATAACTTGCCGTTTCCTGATTTGATATTAATTGATGGAGGAAAAGGCCAAATCGAAGCAGCGCGTGACGTTTTAGAGAACCAATTAGGTTTAGATATTCCAATTGCAGGACTAGCCAAAAATGATCAACATAAGACGAGTGAATTGCTCTATGGTCAACCACTTGAAGCAGTTCCGTTAAAACGTCAATCCAACGAATTTTTCTTGCTACAACGTATTCAAGAGGAGGTCCATCGTTTTGCGATTACTTTCCACCGTCAAGTGAGAAGTAAAAATAGTTTCTCGTCTAAACTAGATGGCATCGAAGGTTTAGGCCCTAAACGTAAACAGATGTTATTGAAACATTATAAATCTGTCAAAAATATAAAGAAAGCAACAATTGAAGAGTTGAATCAGCTTGGACTGCCATTAAAAGTTGCTCAAGCTGTGGTGGAAACATTACAAGATGAATAAAAAGGTAACGAGCAAAGAATTTTCAAATTTTCAAATTTCTATGCTCGTTATGTTTGTATTGATTATTAGCAAGTTGATTTGGCGCTTAAGGATGTTTTTTATTTGTTAACATTAGTGTTGTTAAGTTTTTTAAAACTTAATGTAGCAATCACAAATCCAGTTGGAATATGTGCCAAATACAAACGTTAATAAATTCAGCGTTTAGTGACACATCAACATAAGTGTGCTATAATCATTCAAATAAAAAGCGATTGATAATGAAAGAAAAGGAACGGTTATGGTACAAATAATTTGTAGTTTGATAATTTTAGGTAGTAGTGTAGGTTATTTAATTTTACTAGGAAAATTAAAACGTAAGAAAGAAGCTGAAAAAGTCTTGTCATATGCTAGTCAAGTGACTTTTAGTTGTTACTTGTTGAGCTTCGCCGTTTATCTGTTTTATTGTCAGACGAGTGGCATTACGGTCAAGAAATTAATTACGGCCTTTTTTGTGAAAGTGGCGTTTATATGTGTGGTTCATGTGTTTAGTATTCTTTATTATCGTATAAAATTATTAAAAAAACCAAATAGATAAAATACTAGTTGTCACGGATTAATGTCATATTAATTTGTGACTTTTTTATTTGCCAGGCGTTTATCTAAAAAAAGCATAAATAGTAGTGAATCGGAAGAGAAGTTTTATCGATTTTTTGATATAATAAGAAAGATTGTAAATTCAGAGAGGACGTTGTCAATGTTATCAAACCACTCTTTATTAGACGGGATGAATCCCAAACAAAAAGAAGCGGTAAAAATTACCGAAGGCCCGCTATTAATCATGGCTGGGGCAGGTAGTGGTAAGACGCGTGTGTTAACGCATCGTATCGCTTATCTTATTCAAGAAAAAGACGTCAATCCATGGAATATTTTAGCGATTACGTTTACCAACAAAGCAGCCCGAGAAATGAAAGAACGTGTGGCTAAAATTGTGAAGGAAGATAGTGACGCTATTTGGGTTTCTACCTTTCACTCAATGTGTGTCCGTATTTTAAGACGCGATGTTGATTTAATTGGTTACAACAGTAATTTTACTATCTTAGACAGTTCGGAACAGTTAACCTTGATGAAACGAATTGTTAAAGAATTGAATGTAGACCCAAAAAAATTCGAGCCTCGTGCGATTTTAGGGAAAATTAGCCAAGCTAAAAATGAACTGAAGACAGCTGAGGACTATGATGCACTTCAAGGCGATTATTTTGAAGGCATTGTTGCAAAAGCGTATCAGATGTACCAAAAAGAACTACGCTTGAATCAATCAATGGACTTTGATGACTTGATTATGTTAACGATTCGCTTGTTCAACGAGCAACCAGACGTATTGAAGTTTTATCAAAATAAATTTCATTATATTCATGTCGATGAGTATCAAGATACAAACCATGCACAATATACCTTAGTTAATATGTTGGCGGCGCGTTTTAAGAACCTATGTGTGGTAGGGGATGCTGACCAAAGTATTTACGGTTGGCGTGGTGCCGACATGCAAAATATTTTAGATTTTGAAAAAGATTATCCACAAGCACAAGTCGTGTTGTTAGAGCAAAACTATCGTTCGACGAAAAATATTTTAGCAGCCGCTAATAATGTGATTAACAATAATGATAACCGTCGCAAAAAAGAATTGTGGACGGAAAATCACGATGGCGAAAAAATTACGTATTATCGTGGCAATACCGAACGTGATGAAGCCCGCTATATTGTTGAAAATATTCAAACGTTAAAAGCGCAGGAAAATTACTCAAACGGTGATTTTGCTGTATTATATCGTACGAATGCGCAGTCACGTGCGGTAGAGGATATGTTTGTGAAATCAAATATACCTTATACGATGGTTGGCGGTCACAAGTTCTATGACCGTAAAGAAATTAAAGATATTATGGCGTATTTACGCTTGATCTCTAACCCAATGGATTCACTAAGTTTTGAACGTGTTGTTAACGAGCCTAAACGTGGCATCGGCGCAACTTCGATTAATAAACTCCGTGAATTTGCGGCGATACATGAATGGAGTTTGTTAGAAGCTGCCACAAATGTTGATTTAACGAATATTACAGGGAAAGCAGCGACTGAATTATATAAATTTGCGCAACTAATTCATGATTTCCAAAAGATGATTCCATTTATGACGGTGACAGACTTAGTTGAAGAAGTGTTGAAAAAAAGTGGTTATTCCGCTAGTTTAGTCGCCCAAAATAATTTAGAAGCTGAAACACGTTTAGAAAACTTGGACGAGTTCTTAACGGTAACCAAAGAATTCGATAAACAGTTTGTTGCCTCAGAAGAAGAGCCAGAAGAGATGAAGTTAACGTTATTCTTAAATGATTTGGCATTAGTGTCTGATATTGATAATTTAGAAGAAGAGCCCCAGTCGCAAGTGACGATGATGACACTTCATGCGGCCAAAGGACTTGAGTTTCCGGTTGTATTCTTAATTGGAATGGAAGAAGGCTTATTCCCTTCTCAACGTACAATGGATGAAGCGGATGGGTTAGAAGAAGAACGTCGTTTAGCTTACGTGGGGATTACGCGTGCGGAACAAAAACTATTTTTAACAAATAGTTCTTCACGTATGTTATATGGTCGTACACAAAGCAATAGTCCGTCACGTTTTATTCGTGAAATTAACCAAGAGCTAATCGAAAGTGAAGGACAAGCGACCCCGACTTATTATGGTGGTAACGCAACGACATTTGCTAGCTCACGTCCGGCCCAAGCGAGTCGAGGTTTTTCACAAAGAGGGGCTACTACAAGTAGTCAAGCGACATCAAGCCGTAGCATCTACGGGCAAGGGGTCGCTAAGCCTGTCAGTCAAAAACAAACAACAGGTGGCGACCAAGCAACTTGGCGTCCGGGTGACAAAGTCATTCATAAGATGTGGGGCGAAGGAACAGTTGTTAAAGTCAATGGCTCAGCGCAAGATACTGAATTAGATGTAGCTTTCCCAGCTCAAGGAATTAAACGTTTGATGGCGGCATTTGCCCCAATTAAGAAAAAGTAAAGGAACGAACATCATGACAGAAAATCAACAAGCAAAAATGCTCGAATTAAATCGTTTGTTAAAGCAGTATGCCAAAGAATATTATGAGCAAGATCAACCATCTGTCACCGATGCAGAGTATGATCATTTATATCAAGAATTAGTCGCCCTAGAAGCGGCTCATCCAGAACTGAAGCTGAAAGACTCGATTACCCAAGAAGTAGGCGGGCGCGTTCTTTCTGGTTTTGAAAAAGTCAAACACGAAACAGCTATGTTAAGTTTAGGCAATGCCTTTAACTACCAAGATTTAGTCGCGTTTGAAGAACGCATTAAAAAACTAGTATCAGGTCCAATTACTTATAATTGTGAATTGAAAATCGACGGGCTAGCTATTTCTTTAAAATATCAAGATGGCAAGTTTGTTCAAGGGGCAACTCGTGGTGACGGTAAAATTGGTGAGAATATTACTGAGAACTTGAAACAAGTCAAAGATATTCCGCAGATCTTACCAGAACCGTTAACGTTAGAAGTTCGCGGTGAGTGCTTTATGCCGAAGTCTTCTTTTGTGGAATTGAATGAGGAACGTGAAGCACAAGGGGAAAATATTTTTGCTAATCCACGTAATGCGGCTGCTGGTAGTTTACGTCAGCTAGATACACGCGTAGTAGCGAAACGCAATTTAAGTAGCTTTATTTATGCAGTTGCGACACCAGAAGCATTAGCTTTAACCTCACAATCATCAGGTTTAGCGAAGATGAACGAACTAGGTTTTCACATTAATCCTGAAGGGATTGTGTGCGAGTCGATTGAAGAAGTTTGGAACTATATTCAAACTTATCAAGAAAAACGTCATGATTTGCCGTATGAAATTGATGGGATTGTGATTAAAGTTAACGAGTTTGCGTTACAAGAAGAAATTGGGTATACCGTTAAAGCACCAAAGTGGGCGATTGCCTATAAATTCCCAGCTGAAGAAGCGCAAACGAAATTGCTAGATATCGAGTGGACAGTTGGCCGTACGGGAGTTGTAACGCCAACAGCGGTGATGGAACCAGTGCAACTAGCTGGTACAACCGTAGCTCGTGCAAGTCTGCATAACATGGATCTAATCGAGGCGCGAGATATTCGCTTAAATGATTATGTGATGGTCCATAAAGCAGGGGACATTATTCCAGAAGTAACGCGTTCGATAGCAGATAAGCGTGAAGTGGGTAGTCAACCTTATCAAGCCCCAACACATTGTCCTGAATGCCAAAGTGAACTCGTTCATCTTGACGAAGAGGTTGCACTACGTTGTATTAATCCAATGTGTCCTGCCCAAATTAAAGAAGGCGTGATTCATTTTGTTTCTCGTAATGCGATGAATATTGACGGTATGGGACCCCGAGTGATTGAACAACTATTCGAAAAAGAATTAATTAAAGACGTTGCTGATTTATATAAATTAACGTTAGAACAATTGTTAACGATGGACAAAGTCAAAGAAAAATCCGCCAACAATTTATTACAAGCAATTGAAGCCAGTAAGCAAAATTCTTTAGAGCGTTTATTATTTGGGTTAGGTATTCGACATGTCGGAGCGAAAGCTGCCCAATTAATTGCCGAACATTTCGGTAATATGGCGGCAATCCAACAAGCAACGCGTGAAGAATTGACGACGATTGATTCATTAGGCGAAGTCATAGCGGATAGCTTAGTGACGTATTTTTCAAAAGAAGAAGCCACAACCTTAATTCAAGAATTTGAACAAGTGGGGGTCAATTTAACTTATAAAGGCTTAACGAGTGCTGACAAAGCATCCATTGATTCCGTTTTCCAAGGAAAAACGGTCGTGTTGACTGGTACCTTAACAACTTATAAACGTAATGATGCTAAGAAAATGATTGAAGCATTAGGCGGCAAAGTAACGGGTAGCGTCTCGAAGAAAACGGATATCGTCATTGCGGGTGAAGAAGCCGGTAGTAAATTAACAAAAGCACAGGAACTAGGCGTGACTGTGTGGACAGAAGCTCAAATGGTTGAAGCTTTTGAAAGAGGTGAGTAGGAAATGAAAAAATATTTAGTGGGTCTTTTAGCTACAAGTGTTTTATTATTGAGTGCTTGTGGGAATTTAGAAGAAAGTGGTGGCAAAGTCACTACCCAAAAAACATCAAATGATAAAGTGGTCACGACGGGTGGCGTTAGTAAAGATAGTTATCAGGCGCTATTAGTCGATGGCACCTATAAAACGAGTGTTGCGCGGACCATGGCAGCAAACCGTTTAAATAGTAACTATAACTTAGAAAATTTTGATCGCGGTTTAATTGAGCTATCAAAAGAAAGTTTTAAAACCAAAGATTACTACTTACAAGAAGGTCAGTATTTAAAAACAGATGATCTAAAAAGCTGGATAAGCCGTAAAACAGATACCAATGAGTTAGGGCTGAATCCAAAAAACGAGAAAGAACCACTTGTTTTACAACAAATCATTGAGAAAAATTTCTTAAAAATGGATACGCAAAAATTATCAGGCATCAGCTTAGGAATTGCTTTAAATAGTGTCGATTATTCAACGGATCCGGCAACAGACATTAGTGATGAGACAATTAAAACACAAGGAAAAAAAATCGCTGAAGAAGTGATAAAACGTGTGCGCAAAATTGAAGGTGTCGGCAAAAATATCCCTATCAAAATTGGACTATTCAAACAAGCGTCTAAAACGAGTGTGGCAGGAGGTAATTATTTTGCGGTTGCCACAAGTAAAAAAGGTGATAAGTTAGATGACTGGGAAGACGTCAACGAGAAGTATATTTCTTTATCAACAAATAATAGCGAAGCACTTGACGATGGGATAGAAACGAAGTTTAATGATTTTAAGACCAATGTTCAAGGATTCTTTCCTAATCTAAGTGGTTTTTCAGGGACAGCTTATTACCGTAATGATGAGTTACAACAATTAAGTATTGTGATTGAATCAAACTACTATAGTGTCTCAGAGTTAGAAAGTTTTACACAATTTGTTGGCAGTAGCCTATCTTCCATTTTCAAAATAGAAGCAGGTGTTACTGTCCAAATTAATCAATTAAATAATACGAAGGCCGTTGTAATTAAGCCAGCTGGCAAATCAGAAATTACAGCTCAAGTGTTTCAATAATAACAAATAAAGGAGTGTCGTAAAATGCCAATTAGTGCAGAAGAAGTTAACAAAGTCGCAGGTTTATCAAAACTTGAATTATCTAACGCTGAATCAGAAGTATTTACGCAAAAATTACAATCAGTCATCAAGATGGTTGAATTACTAGAAGAAATTGATGGTGAGGGTGTTGACGCAACATTTACGGTTGCTCATAACCGTTCAGTTTACCGTGAAGATATTGCGGTTCAGTCTAATCTGAAAGAGGAATTATTAGCACGTGTTCCTGAAACAGGCGACGGCTATATCAAAGTACCAGCAATTATGGATGATGGGGAGGCAGGCGCATAATGACTGAATTATTCCAAAAAAATATCGAAGAGCTACATCAATTATTAGTATCAAAAGAATTATCGGCTAAAGAATTAACCGAGCAAACATTCGCAAGAATTGAAGCAACTGAACCAAAAGTTGAAGCATTCTTAGCCTTAAATAAAGAAAACGCCATCGCGCGTGCAACAGAATTAGATAACGCTGGAATCGCCGAAGGCAACGTCTTAGCAGGTATTCCAATTGGGATCAAAGATAACATTGTAACCAAAGAGATGCCAACAACAGCTGCCAGCAAAATTTTAGAAAACTTCATGTCTGTCTATGACGCGACAGTTGTTGATAAAGTGAATGAAGCAGGCTTTATCAGTATCGGTAAGTTAAACATGGACGAGTTTGCCATGGGTGGAAGTACGGAAACATCTTACTACAAAAAAACTAAAAATGCTTGGGATGAAACGAAAGTACCAGGTGGTTCTTCAGGTGGTTCGGCTGCTGCAGTAGCGGCTGGTCAAATTCCTGTTTCACTAGGCTCTGATACAGGGGGTAGTATCCGTCAGCCTGCAGCATTCAACGGGATTGTTGGGATGAAACCTACTTACGGTCGTATTTCTCGTTATGGTTTAATCGCTTTTTCATCAAGCTTAGATCAAATCGGACCAATGACACGTACCGTTAAAGACAATGCCTTAGTTTTAAACGCAATTAGTGGACATGACGTTAAAGATAGCACAAGCGCTCAATTAGAGGTACCAGATTTTACTGCTACCATTAACGAAGGCGTTAAAGGGATGAAAATTGCCGTTCCCAAAGAATACTTCGCACAAGGGGTTGACCCAGAAGTTGCGACTGCTGTTAAAGAAGCCGTTAAAACATATGAAAAATTAGGTGCTATCGTTGAAGAAGTTAGCTTACCACATACTAAATACGGCGTGGCCGCTTACTATATCATTGCCTCAGCTGAAGCTTCATCAAACCTACAACGCTTTGATGGTATTCGTTATGGTTACCGTTCACCTGAAGCAAAAAACTTAGAAGAAGTTTACGTGAAATCTCGTTCAGAAGGTTTTGGTGAAGAAGTCAAACGTCGTATCATGTTAGGAACGTTCTCATTAAGTGCTGGCTCTTATGATGCTTACTTCCGCAAAGCCGGTAAAGCAAGAACGCTAATGATTCAAGATTTTGAAAACGTCTTTGCTGAATATGACTTGATTATGGCACCAACAACGCCAACAGTCGCGTTTGGTTTAGGTGAAAATATTGATGATCCAATTACAATGTACATGTCAGACGTGTTAACCATTCCAACTAACATGGCCGGTTTACCAGGAATGTCGATTCCATGTGGTTTCTCTCAAGGCTTACCAGTCGGCTTGCAGATAATTGGTAAACCATTTGGTGAAGCAACGATGTATCAAGCTGCGCATGCTTTTGAGCAAGCAACTGATCATCACAAAAAATTACCAGTTATATTAGGAGGAAATTAATATGAACTTTGAAACAGTTATCGGATTAGAAATCCACGTTGAATTAAAAACTGATTCTAAAATCTTTTCTCCATCACCTGCTCACTTTGGGGCAGACCCAAACGTTAACACGAATGAGATTGATTTTAGTTACCCTGGTGTTTTACCAGTATTAAATAAAGGTGCATTAGAGTATGGTATTAAAGCTGCGCTAGCGTTAAACTGTGAAATTGCTGAATACACGCACTTTGACCGTAAAAATTATTTCTATCCGGACAATCCTAAAGCTTACCAAATATCGCAAGCAGATTACCCTGTTGGCGCAAATGGCTGGATTGAGATTGAAGTGAACGGCGAAATGAAAAAAATTCGTATCGAACGTGTTCATTTAGAAGAAGATGCAGGTAAAAATATTCATGGAACAGATGGCTATTCTTATGTTGACTTAAACCGTCAAGGCACACCGTTGATTGAGATTGTATCAGAAGCTGATATGCGTTCGCCTGAAGAAGCCTATGCTTATTTAGATGCCGTTCGCTCAATGATTCAATTCTCAGGCGTGAGTGATGTGAAAATGGAAGAAGGCTCAATGCGTTGCGATGCCAATATTTCATTACGTCCTTACGGTCAAGAAAAATTTGGAACAAAAACGGAAATCAAAAACATTAACTCGATTAGTAATGTGAAAAAAGGTCTTGAATATGAAGTAAAACGTCAAGAGAAAGTCTTGCTATCTGGTGGTATTATTCAACAAGAAACTCGTCGTTTTGATGATTCAACTGGTGAAACAATCTTAATGCGTGTGAAAGAAGGGGCAAGTGACTACCGTTATTTCCCAGAACCAGATATTCCTGTTTTAGAAATTTCTCGTGAATGGGTGGAAGATTTACGTAGTCAAATTCCAGAAATGCCAAAAGCGCGTCGTGCCCGTTACGTTTCTGAATTAGGGTTACCAGAATACGATGCGATGGTCTTAACGCTATCTAAAGAAATGTCAGACTTCTTTGAAGCAACCATTGCTAATAAGGTCGATGCTAAAGCGGCTTCTAACTGGTTGATGGGTGAAGTTTCTGCACATTTGAATAGTGAGCAATTAGAATTACATGAGACAAAATTGACACCTGACAACTTGGCGGGTATGATTCAATTAATAGATGACGGTACAATTAGTTCTAAGATGGCCAAAAAGGTCTTCAAAGAATTAATTGAAAATGGCGGCGATGCAAAACAAGTCGTTGAAGCTAAAGGGTTAGTTCAACTGTCAGATCCAAGTCAATTATTACCGATTATTACGGAGATTTTAGATAACAATGCGCAATCAATTGAGGATTACAAAAACGGAAAAGATCGCGCGGTTGGTTTCTTAGTAGGTCAAACGATGAAAGCAACTAAAGGTCAAGCGAATCCTGGTATCGTTAATAAATTATTAATGGAAGAGCTTGCGAAACGTTAACAAGTGGAGGAAGTAACATGAGAGCAAGAGTGATTTACAATCCGACTTCAGGAAAAGAGTTAATGAAACGCCATTTACCAGATATTCTAGCTATTTTAGAAGAAGCTGGCTATGAAGCCAGTGCTTACGCTACAACACCTGAACCGGATTCAGCAGAACAAGAAGCACGTCGCGCGGCGATTGCTGGGTTTGATTTAGTCGTAGCAGCTGGTGGAGACGGCACGATTAACCAAGTTATTAATGGGATTGCGCCCTTAGAAAAGCGTCCTAGAATTGGTATCATTCCTGGTGGAACAACAAATGACTATGCTCGTGCGTTAAAAATTCCGCGCAACGATGTCTTAGAAGCAGCCCGTGTGATGTTAAAAAAACAAACGCTAAAAATTGATGTTGGTCAAGCAGATGACCATTACTTCATCAATATTGGGGCAGGTGGTTACTTAACCGAGTTAACTTATGAAGTTCCATCACAATTGAAAAGTATTTTTGGATATTTAGCGTACATCGTTAAGGGAGCCGAAATGTTGCCGCGAGTTAAACCTATCAACATGCGTCTAGCGTATGATGATGGAGTATACGAAGGTGAAGCGTCTATGTTCTTTGTCGGCTTGACTAATTCAGTCGGTGGTTTCGAAACGATTGTCCCTGATGCGCAGTTAGATGACGGTAAATTCTCGCTAATCATCGTTAAAACAGCAAACTTAGTCGAAATTTTACGTTTAATTGTAAAATTATTAAATGGTGGTAAGCATGTGAATGATCCGGGGATTATTTACACAAAAACCTCACACTTAGAGGTAGCACCGATGGATGATGACGTCCGCTTGATGATGAATTTAGATGGCGAATATGGTGGTGATGCTCCGATGACATTTAAAGCACTCCCTCAACACATTGAATTTTATGTGAACTTAGATGAAATTTCTGAAGATTCATACGCTGGTGATAATGAGATGCGTGAAGTCAGCGATGCGTTTGTTAAAGAGATGGAAGTCTTAACGCAAGAAGATTTAAATGAAGATGGTAAAATTAGTTAAGCACGAAAAAAGTTGCTTTTAAGCGATGAATACTATACAGTAATAAAGAAGTATTCATCGTTGTAATTAGAAATGTTTTAGGGGACTGAGACACTAAGTCTTAGTTCCCTTTGTTATGTATCAATGGTTTAAACAAGAAAGAGAGAGTGTACAATGTTACCAGTAAGTAAAAATGACCGCTTAGTAGTGGATATTATCGATTTGACCCATGAAGGACGCGGTGTTGCCAAAGTAGACGGCTACCCAATTTTTATCGAAAATGCCTTACCAGGCGAACAAGTAAAAATTCACGTGATGAAAGTCGGCAAAAAATTTGCCTTTGCTAAAGTGTTAGAAATTTTAACAGAATCAGAAAGCCGTGTGGCGTTAGAAGATGAAACTTTAATTCGTACCGGTATTGCGCCGTTACAACACATGAGTTACGAAGCACAATTAGACTTCAAACAAAAACAAGTTGAAAACGTGATGCGTAAAGTGGCTAAAATGCCTGAAATCGAAGTGTTACCAACAATGGGGATGGAAGATCCTACTCACTACCGTAATAAAGCCCAAATTCCTGTTAGAAAAATTGAAGGTGAACTAGAAACTGGTTTCTACCGTCGTAATAGCCATGATTTAGTGCCGATTGAATCATTCTACATTCAAGATGAAGTGATTGATAAAGCAGTAATCGCGGTACGTGATGTGCTACGTCAATTTAATATCAAACCATACAACGAAGAAGAAAATACTGGTTTAATCCGTCATATTATTGTCCGTCATGGTCATTACACAGGCGAATTAATGGTGGTCTTAGTAACACGTGTTGGTAAAATTTTCCAAGGTGACAAAGTAGTCGCTGAAATTGTTAAAGCTTTACCAAATGTCACGTCAATTATTCAAAATATTAATGGTGATCAAACAAACGTTATTTTAGGTGAATGGACAAGAACGCTTTATGGTAAAGACGTGATTGTGGATGAGTTGTTAGGTAAACGTTATGAAATTTCAGCTAAATCATTCTTCCAAGTTAACACGAAACAAGCAGAAGTTTTATATCAAGTAGCCATTGATTTTGCAGACTTACAAGCAACTGATACGGTCATTGATGCTTACTGTGGAACTGGTACGATTGGTTTAACAATTGCAGATAAAGTGGAACATGTTTACGGTATGGAAATTGTTCCTGAAGCGATTAAGGATGCTAAACGTAACCAAGAAATCAATGATGTTGAAAATGTAACATTCCAAGTTGGGGCAGCTGAATATGTCTTACCGGAATGGCAAGAAAAAGGGATTGAAGCCGATGTTATCATCGTCGATCCTCCTCGTAAAGGCTTGAAAGAAAGCTTTATCGAAACATCAGCAGCGATGCAACCTGAAAAAATCGTTTATGTATCATGTAACCCAAGTACCTTTGCCCGTGATGTGAAAATCTATGCTGGTTTAGGCTACCAATTAGATAAAGTTCAACCAGTTGATATGTTCCCACAAACACCACATGTTGAAGTGGTCGGATTATTAACTAAGATGAACTAATCAGTCACTTAGACGTTTCTTAAAAAGAAGCGTCTTTTTTTATTTTTTATGCCATATTTTGTCATGTTTTCTTGGTATAATAAAGTGTCTGAAACAAACGATGAACATAAATGAGTTAATTAAAAGAGGTGAGAGACGAGTGATTGAGACATCACGCTTAATTATAAGAGCTTATACACAGGATGATTTTGAAGAGTTATACGAAATCCTCTCAGATGAAGAAACCATGCAACATTATCCAGCACCTTTTGATAAAGAACGAACAAAGCGTTGGATTGATTGGAATCTTGCCAATTATCAACGTGACGGTTTTGGTTTGTGGGCGATTATTTTAAAAGAAACTGGTGAATTTATTGGGGATTGTGGCGTGACGATGCAGACGATTGATGGTGACTATGTGCCAGAAATTGGCTATCATATTAACAAAAACTATTGGAAACAGGGATACGCCAAAGAAGCCGCCAGTGCGGTTCGTGATTGGTTTTTCGTACATACACATTACGACACGATTTATTCTTATATGAAATATACGAATGTCGCGTCTTATCAAACAGCGTTGGCGATTGGGATGACAAAAATTAAAGAGTATTCTGACCCAATCAATACGGTGTCATCTGTCTATGCAATTTCTAGAAGCCAGTGGCAAAAATTAATTAATACTAATGATTAGAGGACTAATCATTCTAAGAATATATAGAGTAAATAAGGAGGAATGAAATGTTTAATGAAGCAAGCTTTAAAATTTTTGAAATCGACGGTTTAGACGCGCGTATGAACGCGATTAGAGCGGAGATTCAACCAACTTTTCAAGCAATTGGTGAAGAAGTGGTGACGGCCTTAGCACCCGAATTAGGTGAGGAGCTATTAATTCATATTGCACAACATCGTCGTCGTACAACTTATGCACCAGAAAGTACGTGGGCTGCTTTTGGAGGGAACAAACGTGGCTATAAACGCTTCCCTCATTTTGAATTGACAATTAATGACGAGTACATTGGTATGTGGTTAAGTTTTATTGATAATCCTGAATTTGAAAAAGAAATGGCCACTACCTTTATTGAACATCAATCATTGATTAAATCTTTGGGAGATGACTTTGTTGTGTCCCTTGATCATACGCAGCCAACTGTTTTAAAATTGTCTGAAATGGACCTGGAACAAGGCTTAATAAGGTGGCGTGATGTTAAAAAAGGGGAGTTCATGGTTGGACGTATCATTCAAAAAGAGGATGAAAAAATCTTACAGCCGCAAGCACAGTTAGCGTATATGATAGCTACGTATCAAGCGCTAGTTCCGCTTTATCAACTAGCTTATGAAGTGAGAAGTTAGATAGGGAATTTTTTTTAAGGGATATTTCTTCTGTTTTTTTTTATTTAATGTTACACTATCGTTAGTTATTTAATATAGAAAGAGTGGTAAATGTTCATGCAAAAGTTTTTAATAGACCAAGAAACATTTATTGGTTCTGTGGCATTGAAGGTTAGAGACATGGAAAAGCAATTGGCTTTTTACACAGATGTATTGAAATTAGCTATTTTAAATGAAGAAAATGATATGGCTTTCTTAGGGACTAGAGGCCGTAAATCACCATTAATCGCGTTATTAGAAGAACCAGGAGCGTTGCCAAGTCCATATACACATAATGGCTTAAATCACATTGGGATTAAAGTTAAAACGCGTCAACAGTTAGCTGAATTTTTAAATTATTTAGAAAGTATTAACTATCCAGTATTGGAAACGTTAGATTATGGATTTGCGGAAGTTTTAGTTATTAAAGATCCTGAATTTAATGTTGTAAAAATATATTGGGATCGTGAAATAGGAATTGAAAACTTCACTCCAGAAAATCGTCCATTAGATGTTGAAGATTTAAAGAAAGTCTCAACTGAGACATTGCTTGAGTTGGATTCTAAAACAGTCGTAGGACATGTGCAGTTGAATGTCTCTGATATAGAGAAAAGTGAAGCATTCTATAAAGATGTGTTAGGGTTTAAACTAAGAAACACTGATTATCGTAGTGTTCGTTACCTATCGGGAAATGACTATCATCATCATGTGTCATTGCGTCACTCACAAATTTTAGAATTAGATAAGCCTGACGATGAACATATGGGGTTAGATTATGTAACCTTCCATTTACAACATGACCAAGCGATGCAACATCTTAAAGAGCATCTGGATGAAATGGGTATTGATTATTTTTACAATAAAGGTAAAAAGATTTTAAACGTCGACGATCCCGATGGTATTCATATTTGGTTTAGGGTTGTCGAAGCACCAATTAATTAATAACTAATCACGTTTAAAAAGAAAAGAAGAAATCAGCTATCTCGCTCAGTTGATTTCTTCTTTTTCTATTTTTGTTTTTTAATTAAGCATAGGTAATAATAACTTTAGAATTACCTAGTGATATGTTAAAATAATGAAGATTGCACTTAAACTGCACAGTATTCGAGATAAAAACGAAATAGAAGGAATGAATATAGCAATGAAAAAATTTTTGATAAATGGTGGTACTAAGCTTAAAGGCGAAGTGACCATCAATGGGGCTAAAAACAGTACCGTGGCATTAATTCCGGCAGCTATTATGGCAGATTCACCTGTTGTTTTAGAAGGTGTACCGGATATTGCCGATGTTTATTCGTTAAAAGAGATTTTAGAAATTATGGGTGTAGGTGTTACCTTTGAAGATAACACGATGACCATTGATCCGACTAACATGGTATCTATCCCGATGCCGAGTGGTAAAATTAATAGCTTAAGAGCGTCTTATTATTTTATGGGCGCGTTATTAGCTAAGTATGGTGAAGCAGTAGTTGGTTTGCCGGGTGGTTGTTTCTTAGGGCCACGTCCAATTGATTTACATATTAAAGGCTTTGAAGCATTAGGCGCAGAAGTTAAGTCAGAACACGGGGCAATGTATTTAAAAGCACCAGCTGAAGGATTAAAAGGTACGCGTATCTTTATGGATGTAGTATCAATTGGTGCAACGATTAACGTGATGTTAGCAGCGACAACGGCTAAAGGTCGTACCGTGATTGAAAATGCTGCACGTGAACCTGAAATTATTGATGTGGCGACATTGTTAAATAATATGGGGGCTAAAATTCGTGGTGCAGGGACTGACGAAATCAGAATTGATGGAGTTGAAACATTAGGTGGCTGTCGTCACTCAATTATTCCTGACCGTATTGAAGCGGGAACGTATTTATCTTTAGCAGCAGCTGCTGGTGAAGGGATCTTAGTTAAAAATGTGATTCGTGAGCATTTAGATAGTTTTATTTTAAAACTTGAAGAAATGGGCGTTAAGATGGATATGAACGAGGAAAGTATCTTCGTTCATCCAACAACTGAATTGAAACCGACTAATGTTAAAACGTATCCTTATCCAGGATTTGCGACTGATTTACAACAACCCATTACACCATTATTATTAAAAGCAACTGGCGAAAGTATTATTGAGGATACGATTTATCAACAACGTGTCAACCATATTCCAGAGTTAGCACGCATGGGGGCTAAAGCACAAGTTGAAGGTAATATGATTGTCTTGAATGGGCCAAATGAATTGAATGGTGCCGAAGTAGCAGCGAGTGATTTACGTGCAGGAGCGTGTCTGGTGATTGCTGGTATTATGGCTCAAGGTGAAACAAAAGTGTCAAACATTGGCCATATTTTACGTGGTTATGACCGTTTTATTGAAAAATTAACTGCTTTAGGAGCTGATATTCAATTAATCGAAGAAGATTAAGAAAGTAGGTAACATATTGAAAGATTATTTAACAATGGGGGAACTAGATAATAGTACTCTGAAAGAAATCTATGAATATGCTCGACAATATAAAATTCCATACTACAGCCAGATGAATAAAAAAGAATTGTCTTTAGCGGTTATTCGAGCGCAAGCTGAAAAACAAGGTTTCTTTATGATGGAAGGAATTCTTGATATTGTTTCACAAGATGGCTATGGTTTTTTACGTCCGATTAACTATTCACCAAGTGCGGAAGATATTTATATCTCAGCCTCACAAATTCGTCGTTTTGGATTGAGAAATGGTGACAAAGTTAGTGGGAAAGCGCGTCCTCCTAAAGAGAGTGAACGTTATTATGGGTTGATGCATGTTGAAACAGTTAACGGCAAAAATCCAGAAGAAGCCAAAGAGCGTCCGCATTTTCCGGCTTTAACAGCGACATATCCAGATCGTCAATTGAAATTGGAAACCACAGCGGGTCGCTTAGGCACACGCATGATTGATATTTTTTCACCGGTTGGTTTTGGTCAACGCGGGCTAGTTGTGGCACCTCCTAAAGCGGGGAAAACGTCATTGATTAAAGAAATCGCCAATGGTATTACGACCAATTATCCGGAAGTTGAATTAATTGTATTACTATTAGACGAACGTCCTGAAGAGGTGACGGATATTGAGCGTAGTGTCAAAGCGGATGTCGTGTCATCGACGTTTGATCAACAACCGCAAAATCATACGCGTATTTCGGAATTAGTGTTAGAACGTGCAATGCGTTTAGTTGAAGACAAACGCGACGTGGTGATTTTAATGGATAATATTACGCGCTTAGCACGTGCCTATAACTTGGTTATTCCACCTAGTGGCCGTACCTTAAGTGGGGGGATTGATCCTGCTGCATTTTATCGTCCGAAGAAGTTTTTTGGGGCGGCACGTAATATCGAAGAAGGCGGTAGCTTAACGATTCTGTCAACTGCTTTAGTCGATACAGGTAGTCGTATGGATGATGTTATCTATGAAGAGTTCAAAGGAACAGGGAACATGGAATTACATTTATCTCGTGAGCTAGCTGAACGTCGTATCTTCCCAGCAATTGATGTGAAAAAATCAGGCACACGTCGCGAAGAATTATTAATTCCACAAGAAAAACTAGATGAGATTTGGCACATTCGTCGCAATATGAAAGGTGATTCCTTAGAATACACCGAACAATTGCTTAATTTCTTAAGAAAAACTAAGACGAATGAAGACTTATACAAAGCCTTTAAAGACGTGACCTTTAATAATAAAGGTCGCCGTTAATCGACAAAATTTATTGCAGATTTGACACAATCATGCTAATATAGTAATGTTGTGAAGACAATAATAACTCTGATTCAGCAAATGATTCAGGGCAAAGGAGAGAAAACACATGAAACAAGGAATTCATCCAGATTACAGACAAGTAGTATTCATGGATACTACTACAGGGTTCAAGTTTTTATCAGGTTCTACTAAGTACTCTGAAGAAACTGTTGAATTTGAAGGTAACACTTACCCAATGATCCGTGTTGAGGTTACTTCTGATTCTCACCCATTCTACACAGGACGTCAAAAGTTCACTCAAGCAGACGGACGTGTGGATCGCTTCAACAAAAAATACGGTATGTAATATTTTTAATGAAGCCAAAAACGATTCTCGTAAGAGAGTCGTTTTTTTTTTTAATTTATCAAAAAAAGTTTATTTGAGTATAATATTAGTTCAGTTATTGAATGTTTTTAATCCTTAAAGTCTTTGAGTTTTCATAAAAAGGAGGTTATAATTGAAGTTGTAAGAATAAATTAGAAGAAAGAGGGAAAAATGTATGTTCAAAAATGTTATTGTTCGTGTGCCATCAAGCAGTATTTCAGAAGGTTTAACGAGTGCAAATGAAGGGAAACCAATTTATAGCAAAGCCTTAATGCAACACGAAAATTATGTAAGCGCTTTGACTAAAACTGGCGTGAATGTGACAGTATTAGAACCGCAAGATGATTTTCCTGATTCATGTTTTGTCGAAGATGTAGCTTTATGTACGAGTAAATGTGCGATTGTGACACGCCCTGGGGCATTGAGTCGCCGTAAAGAAGCAGCGTTACCAGATATGATTGCCGCTTTAGAAAAATTTTATGAAAATATTGAATATATTAAAGATCCTGGGACAGTTGAAGCGGGCGATATTATGATGGTTGGCGATCATTTCTACATTGGTTTATCGGCTCGTACCAATGAAGAAGGGGCAAAACAAATGATTGAAATTTTAGAAAAATATGGTTTGTCTGGTCAAATGGTCGAAATGAAAGAAATGTTACATTTAAAAACAGGATTGGCTTATTTAGAAAATAATAATTTACTTGTAGCAGGTGAATTTAAACAAGCGCCTGAGTTTGAAAAATTCAATAAAATTGAAATTGATATGGAAGAAGCTTACGGTGCAAACTGTATTTGGATTAATGATTATGTGATTGTACCAGAAGGCTATCCAGTTGTACAAAAGAAAATCGAAGAGTTGGGATACAAAGTGTTAGTGGTTGATACATCAGAGTTTAGAAAAATTGATGGTGGTCTAAGTTGCCTATCTCTTAGATTTTAAGATATCTAGTGACGAGTATCTAGAAGAGGGATAAGCTAGTAGCTTATCTCTTTTTTGTTAGGGGGGATTGGATGGAAAATACGGAAAAGAAAATCGGTCTGTTTTCATTAATTGGGATTATTATTAGCGCCATTGTTGGTGCTGGTATTTTTAGCTTAATGAAGGAAATGGCCAACACAGCATCAGCCGGTGTGACGATATTAGGTTGGGTGATTGCTGGTGTTGGGATGGGGTCACTCGCGTTTTGTTTAGAAAATCTAAACAGTAAACGGCCCGACTTAGATTCGGGTATTTTTAGTTACGCCCAAGAAGGTTTTGGTGAATTCATGGGGTTCAACTCGGTCTGGGGGTATTGGATTTCGGTTATTATTGGAAACGTGGCATTTGGGACGTTATTATTTAGTGCGTTAGGTTATTTTTTTCCCGTATTTGAGGATGGTCAAAATATACCGTCAATCATTGGGGCGTCCATTATTTTATGGTTGATGCACTTCTTAATTTTAAGAGGGTTGGATAAGGCCACACTATTAAATACCAGTGTAATGATTGCCAAAATGGTACCGATTGCTATTTTTATTGTCTGTGTCATTGCGGGCTTTAAGTTAGATGTTTTTACGACTGATTTTTGGGGAAACCTCAAGAGTAATGGCCAACTTGAAACAAGTATTTTGGAACAGTTAAAAGGGACTGTTTTAGTAACAGTTTGGGTCTTTATTGGGGTCGAAGGAGCGGTTGTCTTTTCTGGACGTGCCAAAAAACGTAGTGATGTCGGGAAAGCAACGATTTTGGGGTTTGCTTCAGTCACAATCATTTATGCCATTGTGACGGTCTTCTCATACGGGGTAATGAGCCAAGCAGAATTAAAAAGTTTACCCAATCCAGCGATGGCGTATGTTCTAGAAAGTCTGATTGGTAAACCAGGGGCGATTATTGTTAATTTGGGAGTTATTATTTCGATTTTTGGTTCATGGATGGCCAATACGTTATTAGCTGAAGAAGTAGCCTATCAAGCGGGGACACGTGAACTATTTCCAAAACTGTTTACGAAAGAAAATAAAAATGATATACCGATTAACTCAGTGATTATTACAAACTTAATTGTGCAATTCTTATTGCTGTCATTTTTAGTAACAGATGAAGCCTACACGATGTTATCCAAATTATCCTCCTCAACTATTTTATTACCTTATACGTGTGTCGCGCTATTCCAAGTAAAATTAACCGCTTCGACCAAAGACAAGCGGATTAAAAATTGGCTAGTTGGGATTATTGCGTCCATTTATATGTTCTGGGTACTCTATGCTTCTGGATCCATGTATCTCGTATTAACAGTAATGGCGTTATTACCTGGAAGTATCATGTACATTTACGTTAAACGCAAAAATGGCGAGACAATATTTAAAAACTATGAAAAAGTCATTTTCATCTTGTTTATCGCGTTATTTGTGTATGGTCTTATCAACTTTAAGACGCTAGTTCAATTATAAAAAAATCGCCTTGTCGATGCGACAGGGCAATTTTTGTTAGTCTGTTTCAGTTAAATTTAGTTCATAAAACTTAGAGGGACGTCCGATACCCGTAGGACGTTCGCCCACTTCATGTAAATAAGGTAGTAGTGATTTTTTGAAGTTAGAATGGTCAATATCACGGTAAGTACCACCTAAAAATTTAGAAAATACTTTTCTAGCATCGGTAATTGAGAAATCTTTTCCGAGTACCTGCAAAATACGAGGCTCATGGTACATTTTATTCTCAACCCGTTTAAAAGCTTTCAAGATGATTTGCGTGTGATCAAATGCTAGTTTATTTTTACCGATTGATTCTTCGGTTATTAAATCGAGAATAATGGGTTCTTGTTTGTCGTGTCTTAAATAAAGCAAGTCGCCATCTCTAACTAGTGAGAACCAGAAGGCAGCTTTGGCATCATCACCGGCAACTAGCGGTTCTTCACCGATAAAGGCTAAATAACTCACCGTAATCACCCAGCCACGTGGGTCGCGGTGTGGGGTACTAAAGGTATGTAATTGTTCAATGTTATCTTTAGTGATAGAGACGTTGGTTTCTTCTTTTGTTTCGCGAATGCAACTGTCATCAGTTGATTCATTGGGATTCACAAAGCCTCCCGGTAAAGCCCAAGATAGGCGATAAGGGTGAGTATTACGTTGAATCAGTAATATTTTTAAATCTTCAGACGTCTTGTCGTAACTAAATAAGACATTATCGACGGTGACAGAAGGTTTTTCGTATTTAGGTTGTTCTTGGCGATTGTACCAAGCTAAAAATTCTTGCTCAGTGGCTTCTGTTTCAAAATAGTGTTTTTCTTCTAAACTATTTTTAAAGGGTTTCATAATTAAGCCTCCTGTTTTAAGTATTATCTACTTTTATTTTAACAGAAAAAGAGCGAAATTAAAAAGAAGTTATGACTTTTTTGTCATAACTTCTAATTAAGAACTTATTTTTTGAAACGAACCACTTCAACTTTGTAGCCATCTGGATCCATAACGAAGTAGTATGAAGGGGGAACACCAGGTAAGTTTTTAAGTGGTGTTACGTCTAAACCTTGTTCTGTTTGCTTAGCGTGTAACCCTTCTAAATCATCTGTTGCAATTGCAATGTGTCCAAATCCGTTTCCTAAGTCATAAGCTTCGTGATCATAGTTATAAGTTAATTCTAACTCGTAGTCATCACCCGGTAACGTCATATAAACCAACGTAAATTTGTGCTCTGGAAATTCGCGACGACGGCTAACTTCAAACCCAAATGCTTTTTCATAAAATTCAATTGATGCTTCTAAATCTTTTACACGTACACAAGTATGTGCCATTTTCATAATAGTTTCCTCCTCAAAATTACATCTGTCATCATTCTATCAATTATTAAGAAGTTTATAAAGTGAAGTGCTTATTTATTCAGTTAGTTCGTGAAATTCTCTAGTGCGTAAGCAACACCGTCTTCATCGTTAGATAAGGTGATTTTTTGTGCATATTCTTTAGTTTTTTCAGTAGCATTACCCATTGCTACTCCAACACCTGCATATTCTAACATTGAAATGTCATTTTCGTTATCACCAATCGCCATGACCTCGCTTGCATCAATACCTAGCTTGTCTGCTAAATTTTTAAGGGTTAAACCTTTACTAGCGTCTTTATTCAAGAACTCTAAGAAGAAAGGTGCGCTTCTAACGATATTATATTGTTCATAAAATTGTTCAGGAATTTCATCCATAATACGTGTGATTTCTTCTTCCGGATCAATAAACATTAATTTACAAATGCTGTTGTCTTTGTTCACTTCTTCGAATGGTAAGTGTTCTAATGGCATACCAGTTAAAGTTACTTCATGAACTGAATAAGGGTTAATGCGACGATGAGGGGTATAAATTGCCTCTAAATCCGCATAGTGATAGTGAGCGTTAACGTCTAAACTTAGTTGATGAAGACTCGCTAAATCATCGTATGTTAATGAATGCTCTACAAAGGGTTGATGAGTCGCTGCATTAACAGCTAAGGCACCGTTGTAGCTAATAATATAATCCTGGTCAGTTGTTAAGCCTAGTTGATTCACAACGTCTAACATCCCAACTAGCGGACGGCCAGAACAAATCACGATTTTCATTCCTTCGGCTGACTTTTGTTTAATGACTTCGATTGTTTTTTCGGTTAATTGGTGGTTTGAATTGATTAATGTCCCATCAATATCAATTGCGACTAGTTTAATACTCAATGTGTTCTCTCCTTAATTGTGCTTATTTATTTTTCCGTTACGAATGTAGCGTTGGAATTGTTGATAAATATCGCTGAATAAATTGTCCTCGGTCGTCAGCATTTCTTTTGGAAAGTAGAAACGCTCATCGCCATGAATTTCACCAGCTAAGGCACGGACTAATGAACTCTGTTGCGATAATTCAATCAGCGTCCCGTCATATTCCATCAGCTCGATTTGCGTGCGAGATGAAACAGAATCTGGGCGATAAAAATCATACGGCAAATCAAAACTCGTATTAATAGCCGTATAGACCTCCGCATCATAGCCAATTTTTTCAATAAGTTGCTTCATTTCTTCAATCAGCGGCTCATCTTGTTCAGCGACAAATTTGACTGACTTGAGTGGCTTGCGGTTTAAGAAACGTTGGGCTAGATCGCTCAACGTTTCATCCGGATGATCACTCCATACTAGGAAGTAGCTCGTTAAGACGTTATCATCTAATTTTAAATAGTCCTCTAATGTTTCATTCTTCTCAAAAAACGGGACTAAGCAAGGGGATGTTCTTTCAAAAAAAGCTGGGCTGTCTTGATAAAGCTTACCAGCGTATTTCAAAAGATGGTCTAAAACGACTTCCATACCGCGCGAAACAGGGTGGAAATAGACTTGCATATACATTTGGTAGCGACTAACAATGTAATCTTCTACCGCATGCATGCCGTTGGTGGTAAAGCAAATCCCATTGTTGTAGGGGCGAATTACTCGTAAAATTCGTGTTAAATCGAATGTCCCATATTCCGTACCAGTAAAGTAAGCATCACGTAACAAGTAGTCCATGCGATCGGCATCGATTTGACTAGAAATCATTTGAACGACTTGTTTATTTGGATATTGTTTCGTAATGACGCTTGCCACTTTTTGTGGGAAGCCATCTTCGACCTTATTCAAAATTTGATAAATTTCGGTAAAAGGCGAGGTGATGATGTCGACTGTAAATTGCTCGTGGTTCGTCCCAAAAATTGATTCAAACGTATGAGAATAAGGTCCGTGACCAACGTCATGTAGTAAAGCTGCACATAAAGCAACCAGGCGTTCATCATCGTTCCAACCATGAACAGGATCTTTTTCAATTGAAAAATTACGAGCGAAAATATCGCAAATACGGCGGGTTATTTCGTAAACCCCAAGCGAATGAGAAAAGCGACTGTGTTCCCCACCGTGAAAAGTGAAGGAAGAAGTGCCTAGTTGTTTAATACGTCGTAGTCGCTGAAACTCTTTTGCATTAATTAAATCCAGTATCACTTGATGTTCAACTTGGATATCATTATGAATGGGATCTTTAAAGACTTTTTCAATCGGTAACGTTTGTAACTTATAGGGTATTTCCATTGCTACCTCCTAAACTATCCGTAATCACTTCGTTACGATCACTCATGCGTTCGATTTGTCTAGCAAGTGCTTGTTGCGTTTCAATATTACCAGTTAACGCTTCATCTGTTAAGATAGTAAGCGGTGTGGTAAAGAGTTTAGCGTAAGCTGAAGTGACACGTTCTTTTACTTCCGAAATGGTTAAAGTTGTATCTAATAATTCTTCAAGATTAGCCATTGATTCAGGCTTAACGGGTGGATAACCATTTGTCCCAAATTGTTCTGCCAAACCGGTTGTATAAAACTGGCGCATTAACTGGCCACGCTTTGCTTGATTGCCGTTAACACTCAAGTATATCATGACACTAATGCCTTCTTTAATACGACGTTGGGCGATTCCTGCAAATTTACGATTATGAATACTTAAATCATAATCGCCAGGGCAATATGAATCGATAATTTCTTTTGCCTCAACTACTTGTGGAAAATCACTAAAAGCCGTTTGAATGATACTCATGACTAATTGATAGGCATCTGAAATACTAAGTGAGGCAATTTCAGGGTTAGGAATAATAAAGGAAATATTCAAAATACCTTTATCCGCGACAATACCAAGTCCGCCTGAATTTCTTAACATCACATGATAACCTTGTGAGGCTAATTCTGTTAAGGCTGGTTTAAAGTGGGGAACGCGCGAATCCTTCATACCTAGAATCACTGATTGTTCTAACTGCCAGAAATGTAACACCGGCTGACTTGTTTTAGTCATTTGACTTGTTAACATATCGGTATAAGCAAATGGGGTGAATTGATTTTCAGAGGCAATCACCACTTGATCATAACAAAGTGGAAATAAAGTTGATAAAAATTGATAATAATTGCTTAGCATTCAAAACGCTCCTTTGTTTTCTCTAGTTACTATTATATAGGAAAACAACTAAAAAGTAAGGTTTGGCGAATAACATTCATAAAAGATTGACCAAAAAAGACAAACGCTTTAAAATTTGATACACTATAGACATTAATGAATAAGCAGGTGTTAAAATGACGGAACGAAATGGTTTGCCAATTTCCATTCAATTAAGAACAGAAATTTATCAAAATGAGCAGATGGACGAACACTTTTTTGATGTGTTAGGACAATTTGTCCAAGTAGGGGATAATCTATATATTCGCTACCAAGAACCGATTAATTCTGAGGAACCAACAGCAGAACCAATTAATGTGACCATTAAAATTGAACCAGATGGCACGGTACATTTAATTCGAGCTGATTATCAACGTATGCGCCTAAGATTTGCTTATCAGCAAGAATTTGAGGCTAACTATCATACGCCTTACGGGATTATTCCGATTAGAACAGTCACTAATAATTTGCGTGTGACATTGAAAGATAAACCCGTTTCTGGCAATGTCGAGATTGACTATGAATTACATGCGGGTCAGGATAAGTTAGGTGTTTATCATTTACGCCTACAATTTACAGCATAATCGAGATTTATGATTGATTTTTAGTACCAAAATATTGTATGATAAACAGTAGACTTTGAAAGGACGTGTAACGATTTGGAGATTAAAGCGTTTGAAGGTGTCAATAGAGAAGAATTATCAATGATTGAAGTAGCACATGCGATTTTAGAAAAGCGTGGAGATATTATTGATTTTTCAGATCTAGTTAACCAAATCCAAAATTATTTAGGTAAATCTGATAGCATGATTCGTGAAGAATTATCACAGTTTTATACAGATTTAAACATTGATGGTAGTTTTATTTCTTTAGGAGAAAATCGTTGGGGCTTACGTTCATGGTATCCAATCGATTCTATCGACGAAGAAGTGTCGAACTTCCAAGATGATGAAGACGAAGATCGTCCAGTACGTAAGAAACGTAAACGCGTTAATGCCTTTATCGATAGCGATGAAGATGCGATTGATTACAATGATGATGATCCAGAAGATAGTGACTTAACAATCGATGACGATGATGATTATATCGATGATGAAGACGAAGATGAAGAAATCGCTGAATACAACAAAGACTTATCAGAATTAGGCGCTGATGATATCTCGGATGACGATGATATTCCAGAAGGCGTTGAAGATGAGTTAACGATTGTGGATGAAGATGATTTAGACAGCGATCTTGACTATGAAGACGAAGAAGATGAAGAAGAATTATAATTAACTTTTCGTAAGAATTGTTAACAAAAAGAGGTGAGCCGCTTTGGCCACCTCTTTTTGTTGTTATAAAGCTAAAATTCTGGATATGATTTCGCCATCAAAGTAAGCCTGCCACCATAAGTTAATTGGCAAGGTAAAACATTCGCAATCTTCTTTATAAAGAGAACGTTCTAGCACCCAAGTATGTTGATCATTAGCGATAATAAAGTCACCATCGATAGTCATGGCAATGACGCTTGCCTGATTCTCGATGAGAAAGTCAGGAGTGATATGCGCAGTATCTGCTAGTTGGGTAATGGATTGTTGAAACAACCGTTCAATCCGAGGATACTCTAAAATAAAATAGCCGTCAATTTCGTAGATTGCTTGACTAGTGACGAAGTCCTTAAAGGCCGAGACGCTACCATCTAAACTTGCTAAACTATCAATTTGCCATTCATTCATTGTTTATTTGACTCCTTCTTCGGTTTGATTAGGAATCACGACTTTGAAGTCTAAAGCTTTTCCTTGGATGCTTTTGGCTTGGATTTCAATGGCAGCTGGCATTAACGTGTTACCATCATACAAAGGTGTCACACGATAGCGCACAATACCACCGCGATTCAAGACATCGCGAATTTTTCCTTCATAGGTTGTCATATAGGGACTATTAACCGGATTTTGATAAATCGTCACCAGATTCTTTTTTTCATTCCCACTACCACCAAATTGATTCCCGATTAAATGGCCGCGTGAATGACCATAAGGTGAAAGTCCTGAGATGAAGCCCGGTGGTTTAATGTCCTTGTTGGCTTTTGAACCGGTCCCAATCATGTCATTAGTTAATAACGCATCGGCGCCAGTTGGACGTTTTAGATGATCTAGGGCTTGGTACGTAATCCAACCTTTTGATGATTGTTCCAATTCCTTAGTGTTGAACTCAGATTTCCCACTTTCTTTAGGAACGTTACTGGTTTGGTTACTCACTTCTGTTTGTTTGGCTGTTCCATTATTCACCTCAAAAAAATCGGTGATAACACCTGGGACATTAACGCCTAAAAAACTTAAAATTAAAACAATAATTGCCCCCCACGAATACCATTTGGTTTTCTTATAGGCGTTTTTAGATTTTTTATTACTCATTTTGTCACTACTTTCTATTGAATTCCTTTTTCATTATACGCAAGATAGCGACTGAGATAAAGTGATTCGTCGTTTAATTGGTCGTTTTCATTCTATTTGTCGCTGTCAGTCGTTTTGTTGGTAATTTTTTTTCGTAATTCAGCCAATTCCTGTTCTAATTCGCTAATACGTGTTTGAGGATCAGGTGATTCGTTCACAAGTTCCTCAACGACTTCATTTACCTCTTCTTCAGTTGCATCAGCAGGTGGTTTAATTAAACGATTAATTGTTAAGGCGATAAACACACCGATAAATGAATCAAACGTTCGCTCAAAAATATAAAGTAAGGCCTGACTTTGTGGAATAGTAAAGATAATAATTAAAAAGGTGGCTTCACTTGCAACGATTCCTTTATTCAAATTAAGCCCGTCGCTAACAATAATTAGCAGTCCAACGAATATTGGAATTAATATGAAGGTTGCTAAGTCTTTGTTTTGAATAGGTTGTTGCATGAAATAATAGAGAACGGCTGCAAGACTACCAATAATAGTCCCTAGTACACGTAGTCCACCAAACGAATAGGTTTGGCTCATATCCTCACGTAATGCGACAATTGCTGATAAACAAGCAATAACAGGTGTGTGGTTATCAAAAAAACTAAAAATTAATATACAGATAGCTACCGAAAGCGCAGTTTTTAGGGTTCGATAGCCTAGACGAAATTGTCCGATTGTCATAGTGTCGCTCCCTTTCTTATTTCCTTATTAATACATTATAACAAAGAAATCATCTGATGAAGCGCTTTAGATTTTAAATATTAATTAATATTATGTTGCATTATCGCTTGCTATAAAAAATGTGATAAGATAAAGAAAAGAAGGTGAAAATGTGAAAATAGGTTTACGAACGGTGAAAACAGCAATAAGTGCACCTATTGCAATCTTTATTGCGCAACAAATAGGGTTACTAAATCCAGCTTCAGCGGGAATCATTGCGATTTTGAGCCTGACTTCTACCAAGCGTTCTACATTAAAAGTTGGATTTGAACGGTTATTATCGTTAACCTTAGCGTTGGTGATTGCTTTTGTGGTTTATCATTTAGTGGGGTACAATGCTCTTAGTTTTGGCTTGTTTTTACTTGTGTTCATTACGTTATCTAATCAGTTCAAATTAAATGAAGGCATTGCGGTTAATTCAGTTTTGATTTCACAATTTATAACTTATAAAGAAATGACCGTGTCTAACGTCCTTAATGCCTATTTTTTAATGATATTAGGTGTTGGGTGTGCATTATTAGCTAATCTTTATATGCCTGATTTATCAAAAACACTACGCTCTAAACAAGCAAATATTGATGAAGGCATTAAGCGTATTTTACACAAAATGGCGACTGAGTTAATGAAGCAACAAGTTCCTAGTGCACAAGCTGAAATAGTCGCTGTTAAAGACGAATTATCAGCTGCGAGGAAGTGGTCTAAAACACATACAGAAAATCATTTTTTTAGTGATGAAAGTTACTTTCAATCATATTTCTCGATGCGTGAACTACAAATTCAATCGTTAGAGAGAATGGAAGTTATTTTACAAGAAATTGAACGAGTAGATAACAAGGGATTAGAAATTGCGCACATTTTAGAGGAAACAGCTAGCGAGTTTTCGGAAGCAAATGATGGTAAACTATTGTTAGATAAGTTACAGAAAGTCTACTATTACTATCGTCAGACGGCTCTACCGATTAATCGTCAAGAATTTGAGGATCGTGCGAGTTTATTTCATTTTCTTCAAGAGTTTGAGCATTTTTTAGAAATAAAAAAAAGCTTTTTATCTTAAGTAATATGTTTATGTAAAGGTGGCGGAAGAGATGCATCAATCATTTGTACAAATTGTTGTCGATCGTGTAAAAAGTCAATACATTACTGAAAAGTTGTTTTATGAAGAGTATTTACAGGTTGAACCCGAAACGTGGCAAGGTTGGAAAATAGGTGAGGTGACATTAAGCGCTGAAAATAACCAAAAAATAAAAAATTTATTTTCTGATTACGAGTGGATGCTTATTCAAAAATTAATTAGGCAAGCTGCTCTTTTCCCGGAAAAAAGAAATTATGTCGTGTCTGAATATAAGCGACTAAAATCATTAATTGCTCAGAAGTGGTTGCAAACCGATGAAGCAAAAATCGAATTAATTACCCAAAAGAGTCATTCAATTAGAGATAAAAACCCGAAAAATCCAAGTAGTCGCTTTGAAATACGTGTGTCGCTTGAATATGGCATTTGGGGAATGGATGATATTCTAATTTTTCATTTACCAGCAGTTATTCAGCAACAAATTGAAAGTTCACCAGTTGATTTACTTGATTGGGTAAATGAAAACTTAACAGAAAGTTATTTGGAAACAAACCAAGAGGATTGAAATTAGATGTCAAAGAAAATATTAGTATCATTGGCCTTATTGATGGCTGTCATGTTGATTATTAATCGTAAAGAAGCGATGAGTCAAGAACATGACAATAAGACAGTGTCTGTTAAACAAGAACAAACTAAGGAAGTAAGTAACAACAAAGGGGCCAGTAATCAGTCAATAGACACTACAAGTGATAATGAGCAAACGACATCAACTGATAAAAAGTTTTTAGAACAGGTTGATTTATCTCGTTATGATTTAATTTTAGTCAATGATTCTCACGCATTCAGTGATGAACAATTACCAGCTGTAACAGGGATTATAGACAGTAATTATCAAGTACATGCAGATTTAGTCACGCCATATCAAAAGATGAAAGAGGCTGCAGCAGCAGATGGCATAAGTCTGCGTGTGGTTTCGACTTATCGCTCAGTGTCATATCAAGAACAAGTTTATGAGCAATCTATAAGTGATAATATCAATGCAGGTATGAGTCAACAAGAAGCTGAAGAAGAAACGGCTGTTTATGTTGCTGAACCTGGTAAAAGTGAACATCATACCGGTTTGGCTATCGACTTAGTTGATCAGCTATGGCTAGATGCTGGTAAAGGATTGGTCCCAGAATTTATTGAGACTGCAGCTGGTAAATGGATTGATGAACATTGTGCCGAATTTGGTTTCATTATTCGTTTTCCAAAAGGTAAGGAAGAGATTACCAATATCAATTACGAACCATGGCATATCCGCTATGTTGGCGTGGAAAATGCTAAGTATATAACAGGAAATCAGTTAACTTTAGAGGAGTTTGTTGAATTAGTTGAAAAAATACAAAAAGAAAAGAATTAATCGTAAACGAAAGAAAAATTATTTTTTATCGTTTGTTGTGATGCTGTTAGGGTTGGTGATGATCTTAATGGTCGGAACAGGTATGTTGTTTGTAAAAAATATTCTTACCAACACAGTCAATTATGGCGTCTTAGATCAAGAGCATAAGCAAGAATTTATTCAAGAAATCGCACCCATTGCTCAGCGTAACTATTCGCAATATCGTGTATTACCAAGCATCGTTCTTGGACAAGCGATTTTAGAGTCGGATTGGGGAAGAAGTGAACTAGCTTCTTATAATAATTTGTTTGGTGTTAAAGCAGGCGAACATGAGGATAAAGTATTATTCCCAACACAAGAGTTTGTCGATAATCAGTGGGCGACAGTCAATGCGTACTTTAAAGTCTATCCAACAGTTGAAGCGGCGATTATTGATCATAATCGTTTATTTAATGAAGGGGTTTCGTGGAATACACAATTGTATCACCAAGTATTAGCATCTAAAAATTATGTTGAAGCAGCTCAAGCCTTACAGCAAGCAGGTTATGCGACAGATCCGGATTATGCAAGTAAAATAATTAATGTGATTGAAACTTATGATTTATCTAAGTACGACAATAATTTTTAAAAATAGAAGATGGGTGAAGGTATGACAAACTTATTAATTCCAGGTCAAACGATTGGGATCATAGGTGGTGGAAAAACTGCTCGTATGATCTGTTTGTCCGCAAAGAAAATGGGGATGAGGATTGGAATTATTGATGAAAATCCTAAAAATTTAGCCTCTGATGTAGCAGATTGGCAAATTATTGGAGCAGTTAGTGACACAAAGAAACTAGTTGAATTTGCTAACAAAGTGGATATGGTTCTCTATGACGATGAGCAAATTAAATTATCTGATTTACTAGCTTTATCAGAAGTAACAATATTGCCACAAGGTAAAGTTTTAGTCGAGCTATCAAAAAATCGCATAGAAGAGCGTGCGTTTTTAGAGAATTGTAATGTCAATATTGCACCGTATCGTGTGGCACATGTGATGGTTGATGTTTATGATGCGGTTGAATATTTGGGTTATCCATGTATTATCAAATCAGCCAAACCATTAGTTAATCAACCGAATGTTGTTATTATTGAAGGTATGGAAGATATTAGTAAATGTGCTGATATGATGGCACATGGTCCTTGTATTGTAGAGTCCTTGATTCCTAAGACAAAAGAAATATCCGTGATGGTTGCTAATAATGGCGTGGATAAACCAGTCTTTTTCCCAATTTCAGAAAAAGCTAAAATTCATAAATCATTAGAAGGTTCGGTAGGCCCAATTCATCTATTAGAGGAATTGGAACAAGAAATATACCGAATTGCTGAAATCTTAACCTTAACGCTTCGTGTTAAAGGTGTTTTGACAATTGAGATGTTCATCAACGATATGGGAATTATCTATGTTAATACAATTTCAGGTGTTCCAACATCAGATGGCTATTTTACCGAATATGCTTGTACATTGTCACAAACAGATGCATTGGTTAGAGCAGCCTGTGGTTGGCCGTTGTCACTTGAAGCCCGAGAGGAACAGTGGTTGACCATTGAAGTAGATAAACATCATTACCCACAGTTGATTGGTCAATTACCTTATCAAAAGAATTGGCAAATACAGGTTTTTGGAGCAAATGTTTCGATGATTAAAGATAGTAGAGCAGGTGCTGGTTTTGTGGCGATTCCTGTTGAACAACTATCGGAAGCATACAGTGATGCTATAGGTTCACAAATATGGAGTGATTAACATTAAAAAGAAGATGAAAGCGGAAGAGAAAGTCCGCCTATATATTAAGCAAAATATTGCATCGCAAAAATTTTTGCCAAATATGAAATTAGTAGAAGAAGATATTGCCAAAGAATTAAATATTAGCCGTTCTCCAGTTAGAGCGGCTCTTAAAAAACTAGAAAAAGAAAACGTTGTCAGGTTAATTCCGAACAAGGGGGCGTATATCACGCCTAAACAGCTATCAACCAAGGAATTTGTTGATAGAATGCAAATGTTTGAGTTATTATTAATTCATACATTGGTTGGTATGGAGCAATGGGAATATCAATTTCCAGCTGATTCAGTCGTTTTCTTCGAATCATTTAATGACAAAAAAGAGATTGATAGCCAAGAACTAAATGAATTACAGAGTACTTTTTTTGATTTTCAAAAAAATGCCTATTTAACCGATAGCTTCAAAACGATTATTAAAGAGGTATTAGTTTATTCTGAAACAAGTTCGCAGTTTAGTCTAAGAGAACTTGCCATCCTATTTACCCAACTATTCTTATCTTTATTTGAAAAAGTGCAAACCCATCAATATGCGGCAGCCAGAAAACAAGTTCGAGTATTTGTTAATGCTATCTCATTAGATGTGATTGATAACCAAGAAATACATGAAGAAAAATACCTGTTTTAGGAGGATGTTATGAAGTCAATTTTTTTAGGTAACAAACCGGAGTTAGAAGTATCACAAGTGGGCATTGGCTGTATGCGGATGGCACAATTAAGCGAAACAGAAGTGGTAAACTATTTAGAAAATGCCCATGCACAAGGGATTAATTTCTATGATCATGCCGATATTTATGGTCAAGGGGCATGTGAAACTATTTTTGGCAAAGCATTAAAACAAACGAGTTTTAAACGTGAAGACATTATCATTCAATCGAAATGTGGCATTCGCCAGGGCTTTTTTGATTTTTCTAAAGAGCATATTATTCAATCAGTTGATCAAATTCTACAGCGTTTAGATGTGGAATACTTAGACGTGCTAGCCTTGCATCGTCCAGATACACTAGTTGAACCTGAAGAAGTGACAGAAGCTTTCACTCAATTAAGAACAGCTGGTAAAGTTCGTCACTTTGGAGTGAGCAATCAAAATCCAATGCAAATTGAGTTACTAAAAAAATCATTAACACCTGCTGGTATTGAGTTATTAGTCAACCAGTTACAAATGAGCTTGATGTTCACGCCAATGCTTAATCATGGCTTCAACGTGAATATGCAAAATGAAGCAGGCGTAATGCGAGATGGTTCATTAATTGAATACAGTCGCTTGAATGATATGACCATTCAAGCATGGTCACCATTCCAATATGGATTTTTCGAAGGACCATTCGTCGATAATCCTAAATTCCCTGAATTAAATAAGGCATTGTCTGAGTTAGCAAAAAAATATGGGGTAACTAAAACAGGTCTGGCAATTGCTTGGATTTCTCGTCATCCAGCAAACATTCAAACATTAATTGGGACAATGAATTTTGAACGCGTCAATGAAGTGGCACAAGCAAGTGATATTACCCTATCTAGAGAAGATTGGTATGCTTTATATCGTGCGGCAGGTAACATTTTACCTTAAGTAAAATAAAACAAAATTGTACAAAAAAAGAATCTAAGGAAAATAGATTCTTTTTTTGTATTGTGAATTTTGCACAAACTGTATCATTAAATTTTCATAAACAAAGGAAAAATTAAATGATAAATAAAGAGAGATTAAGGTTAGAAACGAAGCGTTTTCAATGAAAGTCCCTGAAAAATTGATATAACGCTCTTGTAATGAAAATGATACAGTTTTTTTGGTTGTACTAATCACACTAAATATTAGGGAAGATTAGCGTTGGGAATTTAGGTAAAGTTACGACATTCACAAATGCGTAACCAAGCGTTTTTATTAGACAAATTAATGTAAAGTGATAAGCGCATCTTGCTTGCATTTAATTTGTTTGCGTGTTAAATTATGACAGTAAGGACAGAAATATGATACAGTTTTGAATGTCTGTTGAGTTTTGAAAGTCTAAAAACAATACAATAACCAAAAAGAGAGGATTGTGTAGCAATGGCTAAAGAGAAAACAAACACGATTGATTTCGAAGCACAATTAAAGAATATCAGTCAAGAATTTTCTACAGTGCAAGTATTAGATGAGAACGGAAAAGTAACAAACCCAGATTTAATGCCTGATCTTTCAGATGAGGAATTAGTGGAATTAATGAGTAGAATGGTATGGGCTCGTGTATTAGACCAACGTTCAACTGCATTAAACCGTCAAGGACGTTTAGGTTTCTACGCTCCTACTGCTGGACAAGAAGCAAGTCAATTAGGTAGTCATTTTGCATTATCTAAAGAAGATTACTTATTACCTGGATACCGTGATGTTCCTCAATTAATCCAACACGGTTTACCATTAACTCAAGCTTTCTTATGGTCTCGTGGCCACGTAAACGGAAGCAAATATGATAAAGACTTAAACGCATTACCACCACAAATTATCATCGGTGCGCAATACGTTCAAGCTGCTGGTGTCGCTTTAGGTCTTAAAAAACGTAAAAAAGATGCTGTAGTTGTTACTTATACAGGTGACGGTGGATCATCACAAGGGGACTTCTATGAAGGAATTAACTTTGCTGGTGCTGCTAAATCTAACGCAATCTTCTTTATCCAAAACAACGGATATGCTATCTCAACTCCACGTGAATTACAAACAGCTGCTACAACATTAGCTCAAAAAGCGGTTGCTGCTGGTATTCCAGGTGTTCAAGTTGATGGTATGGATGCTTTAGCTGTATATGCTGTAACGAAACAAGCAAGAGATTGGGCAGTAGCTGGAAACGGTCCTGTATTAATCGAAACATTAACATTCCGTTATGGTCCACATACATTATCAGGGGATGACCCAACAAGATACCGTACAAAAGATATCGAAGACTATTGGGTAAAACGTGACCCATTAAACCGTCTACGTATTTTCTTAACTGAAAAAGGTTTATGGTCTGAAGAAAAAGAAGAAGCTGTTATTGAATCAGCTAAAGAAGAAATCGCAGCAGCTATTAAAGAAGCTGACGCTGCTCCAAAACAAAAAGTGTCTGAATTCTTAGAAAACATGTTTGAAGTATCACCTCAAAACGTGGCTGAACAAATTGAAATTTACAAAGCGAAGGAGTCGAAATAAGCATGGCACAAAAAACAATGATTCAAGCGATTACTGACGCATTAGCAATCGAACTTGAAAAAGACGAAAATGTTTTAATCTTCGGTGAAGACGTAGGTAACAATGGTGGGGTATTCCGTGCTACTGAAGGCCTACAAGCAAAATTTGGTGAAGATCGTGTATTCGATGCTCCATTAGCAGAATCAGGAATCGGTGGTTTAGCTTTCGGTTTAGCTTTAGAAGGTTACCGTCCAGTACCTGAAATCCAATTCTTCGGATTCATCTTCGAAGTTATGGATGAAGTAGTAGCTCAAATGGCACGTACTCGTTACCGTTTAGGAAACACACGTAACATGCCTATCACAATCCGCGCGCCTTTCGGTGGTGGTGTACATACACCTGAATTACATGCTGATAACTTAGAAGGTTTAATTGCACAATCTCCTGGTATCCGTGTGGTAATTCCATCAAACCCATATGACGCTAAAGGATTATTAATTTCAGCTATTCGTGATAACGACCCAGTTATCTTCTTAGAGCACATGAAATTATACCGTTCATTCCGTGAAGAAGTTCCAGAAGGTGAATACACTGTTCCTTTAGATAAAGCTGCAGTAACTAAAGAAGGTACTGACGTATCTATCATTACTTACGGTGCAATGGTTCGTGAATCATTAAAAGCCGCTGAAGCTTTAGAAAAAGACGGAATCAATGTAGAAATCATTGACTTACGTACAGTAGCTCCTTTAGATGTTGAAACAATCATCGCTTCAGTTGAAAAAACTGGTCGCGTTGTTGTCGTTCAAGAAGCTCAAAAACAAGCTGGTGTATCAGCACAAGTTATTGCTGAAATCTCTGAACGTGCAGTTCTTTCATTGGAAGCACCTATCGGACGTGTTGCAGCTCCTGATACAATCTTCCCATTCGGTCAAGCTGAAAGCGCATGGTTACCAAACGCATCAGACATCGAAGCAAAAGTTAGAGAAGTATACGAATTCTAATAGTAGGATAACTTACAAAGGAGAGTAATAACATGGCTTTTAAATTTAAATTACCGGATATCGGTGAAGGTATTGCAGAAGGCGAAATCGTAAAATGGTTCGTTAAAGAAGGCGATACAATCAATGAAGACGATACAATGTTAGAAGTACAAAATGATAAATCTGTGGAAGAAATTCCATCACCTGTAACAGGTAAAGTATTAAAAATCGTTGTTTCAGAAGGAACAGTAGCAAACGTTGGTGACGTATTAATCGAAATCGACGCTCCTGGTCACGAAGGCGAAGAAGAAACAGCAGCACCTGCAGCAGAAGCAGCTCCAGCAGCGGCTCCAGCTCCAGCAGGTCAAGCAGTATTCCAATTCAAATTACCAGATATCGGTGAAGGTATTGCAGAAGGTGAAATCGTAAAATGGTTCGTTAAAGAAGGCGATACAATCAACGAAGACGATACAATGTTAGAAGTTCAAAACGACAAATCAGTCGAAGAAATTCCATCACCTGTAACAGGTAAAGTTGTAAAAATCGTTGTTTCAGAAGGAACAGTAGCAAACGTTGGTGACGTATTAATCGAAATCGACGCTCCGGGTCACAACACTGCAGTTTCAGCTCCAGCAGCTACAGAAGCGGCAGCACCTGCAGCAGAAGCTACTCCAGCTAAATCATCTTCAACAGGTGAAGCAACTGGTCAACCATCTAAACGCGTTTTAGCAATGCCTTCAGTACGTCAATATGCACGTGAAAAAGGTGTTGATATTACATTAGTAGTACCAACTGGTAAAGCTGGACGTGTCGTTCGTGAAGATATCGATGCATTTGCTAACGGTGGCGCTACAGCTCCAGCAGCTACAGAAGCGGCAGCAGCTCCAACAGCAGAAGCTAAAGCTGAAAAAGCAGCTCCAGCTAAAGCAGCTACACCATTTGCAGGTCTTCCAGAACAAGAAGAACGTGTAGCAATGAGCCCAACTCGTAAAGCTATCGCTAAAGCAATGGTTAACAGCAAACATACAGCACCTCATGTTACATTACATGATGATGTTGAAGTTTCTAACTTATGGGATCACCGTAAGAAATTTAAAGATGTTGCAGCAGCTCGCAACACTAAATTAACATTCTTACCATACGTTGTGAAAGCATTAGTAGCAACTATGAAACAATACCCAGTATTAAACGCTTCAATCGATGACGCTACAAACGAAGTAGTTTACAAAAACTACTACAACATCGGTATTGCAACAGATACTGATCATGGTTTATATGTACCAAACGTTAAACATGCAGACATGAAGAGCATGTTCGATATCGCTGATGAAATTAACTCTAAAGCTGCTTTAGCTCATGAAGGTAAATTAACAGCTCAAGATATGCGTAACGGTACTGTTACAATCTCTAACATTGGTTCAGTTGGTGGACAATGGTTCACACCAGTAATCAACTACCCTGAAGTTGCTATTTTAGGTGTTGGTACAATCAAACAAGAACCAATCGTTAACGCTGAAGGCGAATTAGCAGTAGGTCGCGTAATGAAATTATCATTAAGCTTCGACCACCGTATCGTCGATGGCGCAACAGCTCAAAAAGCTATGAACAATATCAAACGTTTATTAGCAGATCCAGAATTATTATTAATGGAAGGATAAGGTGAAAGAAATATGGTAGTAGGAGATTTCGCTTTAGAATTAGATACAGTCGTAATTGGAGCAGGCCCTGGTGGATACGTAGCAGCAATTCGTGCTTCTCAAATGGGACAAAAAGTTGCAATTATCGAACGTGAATACATCGGAGGCGTTTGTTTAAACGTTGGATGTATCCCTTCAAAAGCATTAATTAGCGCTGGACACAAATATCAAGAAGCTTTAGATTCTGAAATCTTTGGTGTAACAACTGAAGGCGTTAAATTAGACTTCGCTAAAACTCAAGAGTGGAAAAACAACGGTGTTGTAGCTAAACTTACAGGTGGCGTTAAAGGTCTATTAAAGAAAAATAAAGTTGAAGTAATCGAAGGTGAAGCGTTCTTCGTAGATGAGCACACATTACGTGTTATCAACGGTGACAACGCTCAAACTTACTCATTCAACAATGCTATCGTTGCAACTGGTAGCCGTCCAATCGAAATCAAAGGATTCAAATTCGGCGGACGCGTTATCGATTCAACTGGTGGTTTAAACTTAACTGAAGTACCTAAAAAACTTGTCATCGTTGGTGGTGGGGTTATCGGTTCTGAATTAGGTGGCGCTTATGCTAACCTAGGAGCTGAAGTAACAATCCTTGAAGGTTCTCCACAAATTTTACCAACGTTTGAAAAAGACATGGTTAAACTTGTCGAAAAAGAATTCGACAAAAAAGGTATTCAAATCGTTACTAACGCAATGGCTAAAGAAGCCGTTGACAATGGTGACTCAGTAACAGTTACTTATGAAGTAGATGGTAAAGCTGAAACAGTTGAAGCTGACTACGTAATGGTAACAGTTGGTCGTCGTCCAAACACTGATGAATTAGGTTTAGAAGTGGCTGGTGTTGAAATGACTGAACGTGGTTTAGTTAAAGTTGACAACCAAGGACGTACAAACGTTAAATCAATCTTTGCGATTGGTGATATTACTCCAGGTGCTGCTCTAGCTCATAAAGCTAGCTACGAAGCGAAAATTGCTGCTGAAGCAATCGCTGGTAAACCTGTTGCAATTGATTACATTGGTATGCCTGCTGTAGCGTTCACAGATCCTGAATTAGCAACAGTTGGTTACACTGAAAAAGAAGCTAAAGAAGCTGGCTTAGATGTTAAAGTTATCAAATTCCCTCTAGCAGGTAATGGTCGTGCTTTATCATTAAACCAAACTGAAGGTTTCGTACGTTTAGTAACAACTAAAGAAGGTAATGTGTTAGTTGGAGCGCAAGTTGCTGGTATCAGTGCTAGTGATATTATTGCTGAATTAGGTTTAGCAATTGAAGCTGGTATGAACGCTGACGACATCGCGTTAACAATCCACTCACATCCATCATTATCAGAAGCGGCTATGGACGCAGCTGAAATCGCGTTAGGATTACCAATTCACGCGTAATTAATGATTAAACACTAAGAGAGGTGCTATGCACCTCTCTTTTTTTGTGTCTTTTTTTGTTTATGGTATATAATTTAAACAAAAAGGGATGAGGTCAATCTAATGAAGAAAATAATTAGTTTAATATGCTTTATGTTAGTTATTTGTGTGTTAACGATGTTACTCGCTAACAATTTATTACATTTAGAGTTATTAACAACAGATAACCTGTTTTATTCATTATCCATCGTTGTCATAGTTATTTTTTACTATAAGGGACAAAATAAAAGCTAAAATAGTCTGTAACAAGGAAAGGAGTTTAGATGTTAGCAACGATAATTAAGCAATATTGGCGAGAAAATTTTTGGGCAGTGATATTAACAATGATTGAATCAGGAGCGATTATTTTATCAACGGTTTATTTAGCAAAAATTATGAATAGTTTAATTGCTAGTGAGCGTGCGTTATTTTCTCTTCATTTTTAATTTCGGGAGGGGCCTGGGCTATTGCACTAGTCATTGGATTAATACGTTTGTTATATGTCGAGAATATTAAACAAAAGCAATTAGTTACTTTTAAAAAGAGCGTGATTGAAAGAATTGAACAGTTGTCCTATGAACAATTTCATGAGCGTAATACGAATGAGTATAGTTCGTGGTTAACGAATGATATTAATTTAATTGAAGAACAAGGCTTTGCAAATTTTTACCGAGCCATTTCAAGTGCGACCCTATTATTGCTTTCTGCCATTGCGATATTTAAGTTTCATTGGCTATTATTAGCCGTTTCACTGGTTTTATCGGTTCTGATGATGTTAATTCCTAAGTTATTTAAACAGGCGTTAGAGGGCAATACAGCAAGAATGTCGAAATCATTCGAAAAATATACGGCGACAATTGATGAATGGTTTAAAGGCTTTGATACGCTTTATCACTACAATCACACGCAACTGTTAAGTCAGAAATTAGCTGGCGTGATTATTGGGGTTAAGGAGGAGAAGCAGCGCTTAAAGAAAACGCAAGGAATGATGTATACCGCGATTCGTTCGAGCTCGGTAATCGCCCAATATGCTATTATATTAGTAACTGGATTAATGATTTTAGCTAAAAAATTATCTGCTGGAACAATTTTTGCAATTGGTGATTTGACGGGCAATTTTTTTGGCAATACCAGTTTTTTTATTGATGAAGTGACTAACTTTATCTCTGCTCTAAAGATTTCGGATAAAATCGATGAAGCACTTATTTATGATGAAGTTACGATTAAAGCTAATCAAGATTATTCGTTTACTCGAAAAATTACTGTTACGGATGTGAGCTATCAGTTTCCTGAAGTAACGGTTAAAATTCCTGATATGGTATTTGAAAAAGGGAAGAAATATGCGATTGTCGGGAAAAGTGGTTCAGGTAAATCAACATTTTTAAATATTTTGATGAAAAATTATCGTGATTTTACAGGTGTTATTCAAGTTGATAACCAATCGTTACAAAGAATCGATGATGATGAACTAAAATATCATTGGGCTTATGTATCGCAAAAAGCAACTATCTTTGATTTGAGTTTAGTCGCTAATCTCACGTTAGAAGAAGATGTTGATGATGATAGACTCACTAAGGTTATGAGGGATATGATTTTAAACGAAGTTAGTTTTGACAAGCAACAGGCGCTTGGGGTGCAAGGTGCTAATATCTCAGGAGGACAAGCACAACGTGTCGAATTAGGTCGGGCTTTGTTACATACTCAAGATTTACTAATAATTGACGAAGGAACGAGTGGCTTGGATCCTAAAACTGCTCAATTGATAGAAGAGACAATATTAGCTGAGCCAGATTTAACCGTGATTTTTGTAACCCATCATTTAAATAGTAGCTTAAGTCATTATTTTGAACGGATTTACTCATTCAGCAAATAAAATAAGGTGGATAAAATCAGAAAGTAAAGCGCTTGTTTAGTGTTTATTTCTTATCATTTGGTTCATCGTTCAATTAAGTGAGTAAATGAATTTGATAGAAGAGTTTAGGAAAGTGATTTCTAAAGTCGTGATGGAAAAATGATGAGCCACTGAAATCCCAATTGATTACAAAAGTGATTGAATCAAGAATCAATGAGAGTGATGTTAGTTTTAATCGTTTGATTTTCTTGAAAAACAAAGTGTAAAAACCATTGTGAAAAATATAATTATATTGTAAAAAAGAAAAGGAGCGGACTAGATACAGTCCCCTCCTTTATTGTTATTTATTAGCTAAAGCTTTAGTCAAATTGAAACGTTCATCGTTTGCTTGGATATGATAATAGGATTTTCCTGTTTTATTTTCGCGTATTAAATAAATCGTTTCAGCTTGTGTTTCAAAATTTCCTAGTGAAATGACAGTGTGAGACTCTTCAAAAATATTGACGGATTTAAAGGAATCATTAAATATTTTTTTTGCATTCGCTATTAAAATCATTTGGTTTTGAGCCTTTTCTACCGCTTTTTTTAGGGTGAAACCTTCGTCTAAATAGCCTTTAATTAATTCAACTTTCAAGATATTGACGAGGTTAAAACTACGGGCAGCGTGATGCTCGTTCTGAATCGATTCTATAAATTCTTTACTCTCCCAATATCGTAGTTGACGTGTTGTGACACCAGTCATTTCAGCGAGTTCTCCAATCCCGATAACTAGGTGATTATTATCCAATAAGTGCCTAACATTTGCTCCAATCATGTACTTACTCCTTGTTCATTAGTTAACTTTCATTATACTTCCTTTAACAAATATGTCAACTTTCTTGATAAAGAAAGCGAAACCTTATAAAGTAATGTAGGTGAAAAATTAAAAAGAATAAAGGAGAAATTATTTAATGAGTAAACAAGAAACACTTGATATTCATGGCAAACCGTATAAACGCGGTTGGCTAGTTGCTGTGTTATTAATCGGTTCATTCTGTACCGTATTAAACCAAACATTACTAGCAACAGCGACACCTAAACTAATGGACGCGTTTAGCATAGGAGCTAACGACGTACAATGGTTAACAACAGGCTTTTTATTAATCAATGGGATGATGATTCCAATTACTGGCTGGTTAATTAGCCGATTCCCATCTAAGAACCTATATTTAGCAGCGATGATTATTTTCTTAATCGGAACATTTGCTTGTTTTGCAGCACCTAATTTTACTATCTTACTGATAGGACGTTTGATTCAAGCGATGGGTGTAGGGATTTCTATGCCATTGCAACAAAACATTATGTTCTCAATTTTCCCTCCTGAAAAACGTGGGGCCGCTATGGGGATGTCTGGAATTGTTATCGGACTAGCTCCAGCGATTGGCCCAACTTTATCTGGTTGGATTGTTGACCATTACAGCTGGCGTGTACTTTTCGGTATGATGTTACCGATTAGTGTGATTGTAGTATTCTTGTCATTCTTCTTAATGAAAAATGTATTAGAAGTTTCGAAACCAAAAATCGACTTTGCTTCAGTCATTTTATCTTGTATCGCGTTTGGTACGATGTTGTATGGTTTTTCATCAGTTGGTTCAAGAGGATGGGGCGACAGTTTAGTTATTGCATGTATTGTAATCGGTGCTGTATTCTTAGCGTTATTTAGCTTACGTCAATTAAAAATGGACGAGCCATTCTTAGAATTACGTGTGTTCAAATCAAAAACATTTACAGTCTCAACTATTTTATCTGGTTTAGTGATGATGGCGATGATTGGTGCCGAAATGGTTTTACCAATGTATATCCAAAATATTCGCGGTGAATCAGCATTCAACTCAGGTTTAATGCTATTACCTGGTGCGTTAGTGATGGGATTCATGATGCCAATTACGGGTAAGATTTTTGATAAGCAAGGGGCAAAACGCTTAACGATTTTAGGAATGTTTATTTTAGCAGTGGCGACTTTACCATTTGCCTTCTTAACCTCTGAAACACCATTAATTTATATTATTGTGTTATATGGTATTCGTATGTTCGCTATCTCAATGGCGATGATGCCATTAACAACTGAAGGATTGAATGCTTTACCACATCATCAAGTGAGTCACGGTACTGCAGTTAACAGTACCTTCCGCCAAGTAGCAAGTTCAATCGGAACAGCTATTTTAATCAGTGTATTATCAAATGTCACAACTAACAACATGCCAAAAGAAAGTCTAGTTGATAAAACACCACTTGCTTATAAAGATCAAGTAATTGAGGCGTTATTATCAGGTTATCATTCAGCTTTCTATGTCGCAGTAATTTTCGCGATTATTGGATGTCTATTAGCGTTTATGTTAAAAGCTAAAAAACAAACTGCGGTAGGAGGTAAGGCGTAATGATGTTATTGATTTCAGCGATTAGTGCGCTATTATTTACCTATTTCTCAATTAAAGCAACAGATAAACGCCATATTGCGTTGCCAACCATTTTTGGGTTATTATTTGTCGCGTCAACAATTGCGATGATTGCTAATGGTAGTGAGCATTTCGGCATGAAAAAAGAAACCGTTGTAAAAGAACATGCGCTAGTCTCAAGCGGTGATATGAACGGTATGAACATTTTAATGTATCAAAGTTTAGGCGACGGGTCAGAAGAAATTTACTTAGTGAAAAGTTCAGAGGACCAAAAAGAACCTAAAGCAACTGGTACTACGAATACTACCAACAAAGTGATTGAAAACAGTTCAGAAGCTAAATGGGTCCAATCTAAAACGTATTGGGTACCAAAAAATAAAGTAATGAAAGTTTTATTCAACTATGGAAATAATAAGAAAGAATTTATTTCTGAGAAAAATGAATTTTACGTTGCCAACGGTTGGCAAGTGTTAAGCACTGACCAATTAGAACAATTTGGTAAGTTAATGAAAGAAAAACAAGCAACAATGGAAGAAGACGCGAAAGCCTTCGTACAAGCAGGCATTCAAGCGGCTATGGCCAAAGACCCAAGTATGGATAAAGATGCTATTGCTAAATTAACTGAAAAGTTAACAGGCGAATTCCAGCAAAAAGTTGTGGCTGATATTTTAGCCGAAATTAAAAAATAATTTTTTAAGCATTGAAACAGTCGTGATAAACGGACTGTTTTAGTGCTTTTTTGATATAATCACAAAAAAAACAGTCAAAAATATTTGTCAGATAAGAATTTGTATGGTAAAGTATTAAAAATAAACAAAGTAACAAACATTGATTAGGACAAGTAGATAAATCCCTTCTTGATAGAGAGCTCTGGGTAGCTGAGAACAGAGTAAGAACATGAATCGAAACACACCTATGAGTTAAACTTCTGAACACGTATTAAGTAAGAAGTTTCGTTAAGCCCGTTACCGCTTTTAGTCAATATAGATTGACTAACTAAGTTCTTTATTGTGAGATAAAGAAAAATTAGAGGTGGCACCACGTATAGTAATTATTCGTCCTCATGACTGCGGTCATGAGGACTTTTTTATTTTTTAATAACGCAAAAACAATGATTAGGCCAAGTAAATGCGTCCCTACTTAAAGAGAGCTCCCGGTAGCTGAAAACGGAGTAAGTAAACGGATTGAACACACACCTATGAGTTGTTAAAATGAAAGATTCATCAAGTGATTGAGATGGATTTATTAGTTTTAACCGATTGAGCTCGTTACTGCTTGTCAGTCATTTATTGACTGCATGAGGTTCTTACTGTGAAGTGAGAACGTATTGAGGTGGCACCACGTATGAATATACGTCCTCTTAGCTATTAGGCTAAGAGGATTTTTTTTATTTTAAAGGAGAGATGAAGATGGATATCGCATTAAAAGTTTTCCCTTCACTTGTTGAAGGAACTAAAATGACACTTGAAGTGTTTTTTCTGACATTATTATTATCGTTACCACTTGGCTTAATCTTAGGATTATTATTAAAAACCAAAATAAAGTGGCTCAGTTATTTGTTGAATGGTTTAGTTTGGATGATTCGTGGAACACCCTTGTTATTACAAATGATCTTCGTTTTCTACGGATTTCCATTACTAGGGATGGTCATTGAAAATCGTTTAGCCGCAGTTTTACTTGCATTTGTCATTAATTATTCGGCTTATTTTGCTGAAATTTTTAGAGGAGGCATTCAAGCGATTCCTAAAGGACAATACGAAGCGGCTCAAGTGCTAGGCTTAACAAAGTTGGAAACGTTGAAGAAAGTCATTATTCCACAAGTATTCAAAGTTGTTTATCCTTCAGTTGGGAACGAAGTCATCACGTTAGTAAAGGATACTTCATTAGTTTATGCATTAGGTTTAAGTGAATTGATGAAAGCAGGACGTATTGCTATGCAGCGTGAGGTTAGTATTATTCCACTTATCGATGTTGCTATTATTTACTTAGTTTTAACAGGTGTGATGACCTTAATACTTAAATATGGTGAGAAAAAAATAAATTATTATCAATAAGGAGTTCGTAGATGTTAACGATTAAAAATTTAACCAAGAAGTTTCAGAATAAAACGATTATTGATAACTTATCACTAGAAATTCCGAAAGGCCAATTAATTTGTTTGGTAGGCCCGTCTGGTGGAGGTAAGACAACGCTGCTACGTTGTATAAGCGGGTTAGAACATTTTGAAGAAGGTGAGATTTTACTAGATAATCAACCAATATCAACGCAACGGAACAAAATTGGCGTTGTGTTCCAAGATTATCATTTATTTCCGCATATGACGGTTTTAGAAAACTTGTTACTAGCCCCTAAATTAAAAAGTAGTCAATCAGTAGAAAAGTTGACGGCACAAGCACAAGGCTTGCTTGAGCAATTTGAGTTGGGAGAACAAGTGAATCATTATCCGTATGAGCTTTCAGGTGGACAAAAACAACGGGTAGCGATTGCGAGAGCCTTAATGCTAACACCAGAAGTGATATGCTATGACGAACCAACGAGCGCTCTTGATCCACAATTACGTGATAGTGTGGGCGCTATGCTATTGAATTTAAAAGAAAACGGCATTACTCAGATTGTAGTGACGCATGATCATACCTTTGCTCAAACAATTGCCGATAAAATTTATGAAGTGAATGTAAAATATTAGGAGGAATTTATTATGAAAGCAGCTGTATCAGTATTATTAGGAGCCTGTTTAATTGGATTAGGCGTGAGTTTAACCGCTTGTAACGCTCAAAAAGAAGAAGAGCGTACATTTGTTGATTATCAGGAGAGAGGCAAGTTAGTAGTTGGCTTAGACGATAGTTTCGTACCAATGGGATTCCGTGACGACAAGGGAGAATTGACAGGTTTTGATATTGAACTTGCCGACAAAGTTGGGGAAGAGCTAGGTTTATCTGTTGAATTTCAACCAATTGATTGGTCAATGAAAGAAACAGAATTGAAAAATGGCACCATTGATGCGATTTGGAATGGTTATACGATTACCTCAGAACGTCAAGCGCAAGTGACATTCAGTCAAACTTATTTGAAAAACGATCAAGTAGTCGTAACATTGAAAAAAAATAAAATGAGAACACCAAATGATTTAGATGGAAAAGTTGTTGGACTACAAGAAGGTTCTAGCGGAGAAGACGCATTTAATAATAATCCTGAACTGTTAAAGGACTTTGTTAAAGACCAGGAAGCAATTTCTTACCCAGCTTATACAGAAGCCTTTATGGACTTAGAAGCAGGTCGTATAGATGGCTTATTAATTGATAAGATTTTTGCTGATTATTATTTAGCTCAAAAAACTAACAAAGATGACTTCAAAATGTTAGCAACTGAATTTCCAGAAGAAGACTATGCGATTGGTTTTAGAAAAGGTGAAACAGATTTAGCAGATAAAGTAAATGAAGCTATCAACAACCTAATTGAAAATGGCCAAGCTAAAACCATCAGCGAGAAATGGTTTGGCGAAGACCGTTTGGTAAAATAAAGTGCTTGAGGCATCGTTTAGCTTCAAGTAATATGCATGAAGTGACGAAAGGATTAAAAATCCTTTTGAGAACTTCATCATATTACCGCAGACGCTGATGCCAAAAGCCGGATTAAATAAAAGTGCTTGCGGGTACGGGTTGCTTTTGAGCAATATGCGTGGGACGACGAAAATTGTGTAACAATTATTGAGAGTCACAGCATATTGTCGAAAAAGCAGCACCCAAAAGCCGGATTAAATAAAGTGCTTGCGAGTGCTTGGACTTTTGAGCAATATAAGAAGCCTAGACTAAAAAAGGAGCGATACCAATTTGGTATCGCTCCTTTTGGTTATTCTAATAGTTTTGTTCGAATGTTCCCCAAACTTTAACTTCTTGGTTTTGAACCATAATTTTTCCTTTAGCAATTACTGTTTCTAAGTCTAGTGTTTCAGGATTTAAGACACAGATATCTGCATCTTTTCCAACATCTAAGCTCCCTTTATGTTCCAATTTTAAAATCGTTGCCGGATTCTTAGTAATGGTTCGGATTGCTGTTTCTAATGGAATTTCTTCGTTTAGAACGGCATCTTTAATGCCAACTAATAATGATTTAGCACTTCCAACTCCTAAACCAAGAAATTGATTATCCTCATCGAAATAAGGCAAGCTTCCTTGTCCGTCAGAAGTCATTGTGATTTGGTCAATTGAGATACCTTCTGCTAACAGTCGTTTTAGACCTTTACTAAAGCGCACTTCGCCATCGCTTTTCTCCCAGAATTCAGGATTTTCACTACCAGTAAAGTCAACATATCCTCCGCGCTTAGCATAGTCAATTGCCGCTTCAAAAACTGCTTCGGTACGGTTAATGTGAGTCGGTAAAAACTGACTAATTGGAATTTCCGTTTCATCGACTGTGCGTTCAATTAAGCCAAATGGGTTGGCCCCATCACCTAGATGGACATTGATAATCCCGGCTTTACCAGATAACATTCCTCCAACTCGTGCATCAGCAGCCGCACGAGTGAATTCTTCAAAACTTGGTTGAGAAGAGCGGTGGTCAGCGATTGCCACTTCACCAATCCCAATAATTTTATCAATCGTTAGTAAGTCTTTAATAATAGAGTCAGTTACTGTTTTGACAGGCAAACGATACGAACCAACATATAAGTAAGTTGAAATTCCTTCAACTTCAAGACCTCGAGCCTTGCTAATTAGCGCCACCATATCACGTCCAATACCGTCAGTCCCTAAACATCCCACAACAGTTGTAACACCAGCTGTTGTTAATTTTGATAATGTCACTTCAGGTGTGCGGTTTTGATAACCTCCTTCGCCACCTCCACCAGTTAAGTGGAAATGACAGTCTACAAAACCAGGTGTGACAATATTACCAGCGACATCGATTACTTCGACTGGCACCGGAAATCCTTCAGCGTTGATTTGGTCCTCGATAGCGATAATTTTATCATTTGCTAATAACAAATCTTTTCGGCCCAAATAATCAGGTGTGTAAACTTCGGCATTTTTAATTAATTTCATCATGTTGAATCACTCCTTTTGTGATAGTGTAAATCAATAACATTAGTAATGAAAATGCGTTTGAACAATTTTTATTAGTTGTCAGAACGATCGTTAACTTTTTTCATGTCACTCAATGAAATTAAGAATAGTAGAACAGCACCACCGATTAAGTAATAATTTTTGCTAAATACTCCAGAAATTAGTAGAACGATACTTGAAAAAATACCAACGTAAGTAATAATTTTTAATGCTTTCATTGTAGCCCTCCATCATTGTTTGTCTATATTTTACGATAAAAAAGCTCCCATTAATAGTAAAAAAGAGCTGAAACCTAAGTTTCAGCTCAAAATGTTCTAATTATTGTAAACCAATCATTATCGCAATGGCAATAAAAATACAACCTAGTACGAATAAGAATGCTTGCATTTTAATTTGGAATTTAGCCCATTTAGCCCAATCGATATGTGCTACACCAAGTACCCCGATTAAACTTGCTGAAACGGGTGTGAAGGCATCCATGAAGCCGGCACCTAATTGGTAAGCTAAGACAGCAATCTGTCTTGGGATATTTAGTAAGTCAGCTAAAGGTGCCATAATTGGCATTGTTAATGCCGCTTGTCCAGAGTTTGACGTTACCACTAAGTTGAATAAACTTTGGAAAATATACATGAACCAAGCACCAAGTAAAGCTGGTAAACCAGATAATGCTGAACCAATTGAATGTAAGACTGTATTTAAAGCTGAGTATTGAGCAGCATCAGAACCACCTAATACTAATAAGATACCTTTAGCCATCCCTACAACAATTGCAGTTCCAGCTAAATCAGCAGCACCATTTTGGAAACTTTTCGCGATATCGTTAATTCCCATACCGTCAAGTTTGAAAATGACACCAGTGATACCTGCTACTAATCCCATAACAAAGAATTGAGAAGCGATTTCTGGAATGTAGTAACCTTTTTGCGTTACGCCCCAGATGATCCAAACTAATACGACTAACATTTCTACTAGGACTAATTTATGCCCTAATAAGAAAGGTTTTTGTTCATCAGAAGTTTTTTGAATTTGATCACGGAAATGTTGATCTGATTCATAAGTTTCTGAAGCTAATGGATTTTTACGGATTTTTTCAGCGTAAATCATCATGTACGCTGCGGCAGCTCCTGTAATCACCACCCACATAATTAAACGGAAAGTTGCACCTGAAAGAACGGGTACACCTGCGATACCTTGGGCAACTGCCACACTAAATGGACTCATCCAAGAAGCAGCATTCCCGACTTGTGACGCGACATAGGTCACGGTTACGGCAACAATGGAGTTATAACCTAAGGCAATAACAAACGGAACCATTACCATAGAGAATGGGATAACTTCTTCAGCCATTCCGAAAGTTGCGCCACCAAATGAAAAGGCAAAGAATAATAATGGTAAAGCGAATTTTTCCAAACCTTTTGTTTTACTAATGAAGGCATAAATACCAGCATCGATTGCACCAGTTCGCATGATAATACCAAAGGCACCACCTACGACTAGGATCAATGCAGCAATTCCGACAGCTGATCCATATTTATCACCAGATACTAAACCTTCGAAAACGAAGTTTAGGAAACCAAAACCACCGAAGTCATCTGTTCCCCATAATTTAGCTGTTTTGTGTAATTTTTTTGACGTATCATAAATATCTTTACCGTATAAGTCATACAGTGTATCATCTGTTAAGTTTGCTTCATCTAAAGCAGATTGTGAAATGTTTTCTGGACCTTCAGCGATTAACGCTTCAACGTCCGCCTGAGCTACACCGATTTCTTCCAATTTAGTTTCATCGTTAACTAAATCTTCTAATTTATCGATAACTACATTGCCATCTAAGTTGTATTGATAGCGGAATGAATCTTGGTCTAAGACCGTTTTTGTTGCAATTTCGCCATTAGCATCTTTGTATTCAATATCAGTTGTATTGAATTTTCCGGCCGGTACTAAGAATGTTAGCAACCATGCGAAGACAACAACACCAAAGATAATGACGTAAGTATGAGGCGTTTTAATCTTAGTCAAATCTTTTTTCTTCTTCAAGTTTGTTTCCGACATATAATTTCTCCTTTATAATATGATATAAATTCAATGAATATTATAGCACATGAATAAATATAATTCTTTGAAAAATTTCATCTAAATAGAATTGTTAACGTATTTTTGATTGTACCATGTATTTTTTGGGATAAATCTGAGAATATAAGACACGGATGATATTATTTAGAAACAATATGTTATAATAAAACAAAAAGTGATTGATCGATACATTATCGGTGAATAAGTAGGAGGAAGACAATGGAATTAGTAAGACATAAAGCATTTGTAGAAGCTTTTCATTACGATGCAATCAAAGAAGAAACTGGTGAAAATGAAATTAAAGTTGATGTTACACCACTAGAAGTCAATGAAGAAGCAGATTTTGATTCAGATAATAACAGTGTTCTAGGGGTACGTGTTATCTATAAAATTCTTTTCCCAGATTTTGCTTTAACAGGTGCTGTCCGTCAATTAGTAGAAGTTCACGGTCGTAAAATAACAAAATCTGAAGAATTAACTAAGGAAGAAGTAAACGAATTAATTAAACCATTGTTCCGCATGATTGAGCGATTAACGGAAGAAGTAACTGAAATTGCATTAGATATTCCAGGTGTAAAATTAAACTTCCAAAGAGAAGACTAATAGAGTGAGTAAATGAGGGGGAGGCGATTAGGTCTGCCTCTTTTTGTATAACTTTTGTATAAAAATAATAAGTAGGTGAGATAATGAAGTCGATTTATGCTATTGGAGATATTCATGGAGATATCACTATGTTTCACCGTGCGTTAGCGGATTATGATTTTTCAAGTCATCAACTCGTATTATTAGGAGATTTGTTAGATCGTGGTAGTTACAGCAAGGAGTGTTTGTTGTTGGGGCAACAGTTAGTTAAGAAGCAACAAGCTATATATTTAAAAGGAAATCATGAAGATTTATTGTTGCGATTTATTGAAGATCCGATTGAGCGTTATCCTAATTATTTATTAAATGGTGGGAAAGCAACGATTGAAAGTTTACTTCATCCAGGCGCCTGTGAAGAGTATTCAGCAGTTGAAATTGCTAGTATGATTCGTCATCATTATAAAGAATTGTTAGCTTTTTTAGGGGAATTACCACTTTATTATGAATGGGGGCCGTATGTTTTTGTGCATGCAGGGGTTGATTTAACGAAAGAAAATTTGCAACAGACTAGTGCCCGTGATTTCGTTTGGATACGTGAACCATTCCATCAGCTACCTAACCAGACGGGTAAAACAATTGTGTTTGGCCATACCCCGACTCCTAATTTATATGGTGATAATCAAACAACTAAGTTATGGCAAGTTGACCATAAAATCGGAATGGATGGTGGGGGCATCTACGGCGGTAGCGTACATGCAGTTATTTTTGATGAGCGGGGAATTGTCCAAGACCAGGAATTTTTTCAAGGGGAAGTTTGGCAACCTGAAGGCTAACTTGTGATATGATAAATAGGAAACAAATGAAGTAAAGGACGTGACAAATTTGGATGAAAAAGAACAACGCGTGCTTTCGATTGTAACGAAAGAATTAACGCAATATCGACCTAATCAAATAAAAAAAGTATTGGAATTACTAGCAGAAGGTAACACGGTACCGTTTATTGCACGTTATCGTAAAGAAGTAACCGGCAGTCTAGATGAAGTGATGATTCGTGAAATTGAAGAACGTCATCAATATATTACTAACTTAGAAAAACGCCGCGAAGAAGTGGAGCGTCTAATTGCTGAACAAGATAAATTAACGCCAGAATTGTCTAAAGCAATAAAGGCGGCCACAACTATGCAAAAGTTAGAAGATATTTACCGACCATATAAACAAAAACGTCGTACAAAAGCTACGATTGCAAAAGAAAAAGGTTTAGAACCATTTGCTAACTGGTTATTAACATTTCCAACTGGTTCAGTTGAAGTGGAAGCGCAAAAATATTTAAGCGACGAATATGAACTGATTACTGTTGAAGACGTTTATAGTGGCGCTCATGAAATTTTGGCTGAAACGTTTAGTGACGAAGCAAAATTCCGTGAATGGTTGCGTGAATTTGCGGTGAAAAAAGGTGTAATGGTCAGCACTGAAAAAGATGCCTCAAAAGATGAAAAAGGCATTTTTGAGATGTACTACGACTATCAAGAAGCAGTTAAAACGCTAGTATCTCATCGTATTTTAGCAATGAACCGTGGAGAAAAAGAAGGTATTTTAAAAGTTGAGTTAGTCTTACCAGAAGACGAAGTGATGCAGTATTTTGAACGTCAATTAATTGGTAAACATACGCAAAGTACAGCTACTGACTTGATTCGTACTGCTTATCAAGATAGCTACAAACGTTTTATCAAGCCAGCAATTGAGCGCGAAATTCGCGGGGACTTAACTGAAAAAGCCGACGAGCAAGCGATTAATATTTTTGGGGAAAATTTGCGTAATTTATTATTACAGTCACCTTTAAAAGGTAAAGTGGTGATGGGCTTTGACCCTGCCTATCGTACAGGTTGTAAACTAGCCGTTGTTGATGCGACAGGTAAAGTGTTAGCTATCAGCGTAATCTATCCTCATAAACCAGCACCTGCCGCCAAGCAAGCGCAAGCCGGTACACAATTTAAAGAATTAATTGAAAAATATCAAGTTGAAATGGTGGCGATTGGTAACGGAACAGCAAGTCGTGAGTCTGAGCTATTTGTTGCCGAGCAATTACGTGACATCAAACGTAATGTTTATTACGTGATTGTTAACGAAGCTGGGGCATCTGTTTACTCAGCTAGTAGCGTTGCCCGTGAAGAATTCCCTGACTTACAAGTTGAAGAACGTAGCGCGGTTAGCATTGCGCGTCGTTTGCAAGATCCATTAGCAGAACTTGTAAAAATTGATCCAAAAGCCGTTGGGGTTGGTCAATATCAACATGATGTCTCTCAAAAACGTTTAGCCGAACAATTAGACTTTGTCGTTGAAACAGCAGTGAACCAAGTCGGAGTGAATGCGAATACGGCTAGTTCTGAGTTGTTACAACACGTAGCCGGTTTAAATAAAACAACTGCGCAAAACTTTGTGAAATATCGTGACGAACAAGGCGTCTTTACTGATCGTAAGCAATTTAAAAAAGTGCCACGTTTAGGGCCAAAAGCCTTTGAACAAGCGGTTGGCTTCTTACGTATTGTTGGTGGTAAAAACGTCCTAGATAATACCGGTATTCACCCAGAAAGTTATCAAGCTACAGAAACGTTATTAAAAGAGTTAGCAATTAATTTAGCTGATTTGGGCACAGATGAAAGTAAGCAAAAACTAGACAACATCGTTTTATCTGACATGGCGACGAAATTAGCCGTTGGGGAAGAAACACTTAAAGATATCATTGAAGCGTTAAAACAACCTGGCCGAGATATGCGTGACGCAATGCCAGCGCCATTACTACGCAAAGATGTCTTAACTATGGAAGATTTAAAAGTTGGAATGGAGTTAGAAGGAACCGTTCGTAATGTGGTAGATTTTGGTGCGTTCGTTGATATCGGAGTGAAGCAAGATGGTTTAGTTCATATTTCTAAATTAAGTAATAAGTTTGTGAAGCATCCAACCGATGTGGTAGCAGTAGGTGATATCGTTACCGTTTGGATTGAAGAGGTAGATTTAACGAAACATCGTGTTGCTTTAAGTATGATTGGACCTAAATAAAAAGATGTTGGCAAAAGATCGAGAGTTTTTTACGGCACTGTTTGAAGGGAAGCCACCGTTAACAGATGCTAATTTACAAAGTTGGATTGAAGTGATTTCATCTCGATGTTTTAAGCGTCCGTTTACACATCAAGCTAAGGTCAATCGAAGGCTAAAAACGACAGGTGGGCGTTATCATTTAACGAATCACCATATCGATATTAATCCGTTAGTATATGAAAAATATGGTTGGTCGGAACTAGTGGATGTGATCTTACATGAATTGTGTCATTATCATTTACATTTAACAGGATGTGGTTATCAACACCGTGATGCTGATTTTAAACAACTTTTACAAGCGGTTGGAGGGAGTCGTTATGTTAAACCTTTAGCTGAACATAACTATCGTTATCAATATCAGTGTCAAACCTGTCATCAAATTTATCAACGTCAAAAAAGACTCGACACCAACCGATATCGTTGTCATTGTCGTGGTCAGTTGCATTTAATTGAGCAAAATAAAGAAAACCTGCGAGAAAAATAGCTCGCAGGTTTTTTGTTATTTTGTATAAAGCGACACACGTTGTTGAGTACTAGGGGGGCTCTTAATAAGTTCGATAATTCCTAATGCATAATCAGGATAACTAATAAAGCTTTGTCCTTTTTCATTAGTCGTTAAGATGTCACCAGCTAGCTCAAAGTTGCCTGTTTTGACACCAAAAGCTTGAAAATCATCTGCTGGACTGACGTAAAGCCATTCTACATCATGAACGGTTCGCAAAAAGTCTAACCCGTTAGCCATACTTTGTGCAAGTGGTTTGTAACTTTCTGGAAAAACAGATAGATCCATTAAGCGCTGTTGACGAGTTTCATCTAGATAGAGGCTACCCGCGCCTCCAACAATAATTAACCGAACAGCTGTATCTTTAAGAATCGTTGTTAAATGAACCAGTGATGTTTCGTGCTTAATTAAATCTTCTGGTGCCCAAAAACCTGCAGCGTCGATAACAACATCAAACGGTTGAAGATCCTCTGCGGTCAAATCAAATAAGTCTTTTTTAAGAACATTAGGTGCATGGGTATGGTTCTCATTTCTAACAATAGCCGTTACATCAAAGTGATTATCAACGGCTTCATTCGTGATAAGTTGTCCAATTTTTCCATTTGCGGCAATAACAGCAATTTTCATAATGTATTCCTCCTATTATTTAAAGGGGTTATTTATAAACGATTTTAACATAAAAATTAAAAAAACAGGGATATTTTGAATTTTAGGGATAATAAGTTAATTTTCTTTATCATTCAGGATTAAGAGTTAATTAACACTTTGTTAAAAAGTGAATATACTCTTTAAAAAAACATAGAAAGAGTATATAATAACTTAGGTAGTTTTTTCACAAAGATGAAAAAAGGAGAACAAGTCAATGCGTAAATTTAAGACAATGGACGGTAACACAGCGGCAGCGCATATTGCGTATGCTTTCACAGAAATTGCCGCAATTTATCCGATTACCCCTAGTTCAACGATGGCTGAAGTCACTGATGAATGGTCAGTTCAAGGGAAGAGGAACTTATTTAATCGTCCTGTTAATGTTATCGAAATGCAATCAGAAGCCGGAGCAGCAGGAGTTGTTCATGGCTCATTAAAAACAGGTGCGTTAACCACCACCTATACAGCTTCACAAGGTTTATTATTGATGATTCCTAATATGTACAAAATTGCTGGTGAGTTATTGCCAACGGTCTTTCATGTCGCATCACGTGCTGTTGCAACAAATGCTTTAAGTATTTTCGGAGATCACGGAGATGTGATGGCTGCTCGTCAAACAGGTTTTGTGATGTTGGCCGAAAGTAGTGTTCAAGAAGTAATGGACTTAGCGGCTGTTGCACATTTGGCAACGATAGAAGCGAGCTTGCCGTTTTTAAGTTTTTTTGATGGCTTCAGAACGAGTCATGAATTACAAAAAATTGAAGTGCTAGATTATGAAGCGTTACGTCCCTTACTCAATGAAGAGAAGTTAGCTGAATTTCGCAAGCGTAGCTTAAATCCGAATCAGCCACATGTGAGTGGGACGAATCAAAATCCGGATATTCACTTCCAACAGCGTGAGACAATTAACAGCTATTACGAAGCAGTACCGGGTATTGTTCAACATTATATGCAAAAAATTAATGCGTTACGTGGTACAGAATATGATTTAGTTACGTATTATGGAGCGGAAGATGCCACGGAAGTGATTGTTTCAATGGGAAGTGTGGCGTCAACTGTTCGTCAAACCGTTGATCATTTAAATGCTCAAGGGCATAAAGTGGGGCATTTGAATATCCATTTATACCGTCCGTTTCCAACTGAAGTTTTCTTAAATAAATTACCGAAAACGGTAGAAAAAATTGCGGTGTTAGACCGTACAAAAGAACCAGGGGCAAATGGTGAGCCGTTATTATTAGATGTGCAAAGCGCCCTTTATGATAGTGAGTTGTCACCGGTTATTACGGGTGGACGTTATGGTTTGGGTTCAAAAAATACAACACCGAGTCATATTTTAGCTGTTTATCGCCATCTAATGAAGCCAAAAAGCGAATTGAAACGTCGTTTTACAATTGGTATTACTGACGATGTGACATTTTTATCATTGCCGGTTGAAGAGGAACTTAACCTAATACCTCAAACAACGTATCAAGCGAAGTTTTGGGGCTTTGGTTCAGATGGCACAGTGGGTGCTAATCATTCAACAATCAAAATTGTAGGGGATCAGACCGAGCAATTTGTTCAGGGTTACTTTGATTACGACTCGAAAAAATCAGGCGGTTTAACCGTGTCACATTTACGTTTTAGTCCGGAACCGATTGAGGCAACTTATTTAGTTGATGAAGCTGATTTTGTAGGTTGTCACCATGCCTCTTATGTCAAAAAATACGATTTAATTGATTCTTTAAAAGATAACGGTATTTTCCTATTGAATGCTAGTTGGTCAAATGACACCTTAAAAACTATTTTACCTTACAAAATGCGTCAGAAGATGCTTGAAAAAAATATCCGTTTTTATGTCGTGGACGCCGCTCAAATTGCCTTAAAAGTAGGGGTGCCAGGTCGCATCAACACTATCATGCAACGTGCTTTCTTTGAGTTAGCTGGTATTATCGAGCCTAGCATAGCACAAGAACAGATGACTGCTGACATTAGTCGACGTTTTGCTAAGAAATCACAAGAAATTGTCGATAAAAATATCGAGGCAATGAGTTTAACGGTAGATAGTTTACGCGAAATTAAATTAGATGAGTCATGGTTAGACGCTAAAGGACGTTTAACTGACACTAAAGTTAAGCGACCAGAATTTGTATTTAAAATAGTGGACCCGATTGCTCGTCAAGAAGGAGATAAATTAACGGTCGCTGATTTGAAAAATCAAAACATGACAGATGGCCGTATTCCAAGTGGGATGGCTGCTTATGAAAAACGGGGCATCGCGTTAGAAGTACCTGAATGGAATGTCGACCGTTGTACAATGTGTAACGAATGTGCCTTTGTTTGTCCACATGCGGCGATTCGTCCGTTTTTAGTTGATGAAAGCGAACAAAGTGAAGCACCTGAAGGATTCCTGACGCGTGAAATGCGAGGAGCGGATGGTTTAATGTATCGCATTCAAGTGTCCCTTGAAGACTGTACCGGTTGTGGATTATGTGTGGAAGCTTGCCCAGCAAAAGGCAAGGCATTAGAGATGAAACCTTACGATGAGATGAAAGAACAAGCGATTAACTGGGCCTTTGCGATGACGTTAAAAACTAAAGACAATCCGTTTAAAACAACAAGTGTTCGTGGCTCTCAATTTCAACAACCGTTAATCGAGTTTTCGGGTGCCTGTTCCGGTTGTGGTGAAACACCTTATCTGAAATTATTAACGCAATTGTATGGTGACCGTTTAATGATGGCTAATGCAACAGGTTGTTCCTCTATCTTTGGAGCCTCTGCTTCAACAACACCTTATACAACCAATCACTTAGGTCAAGGGCCAGCATGGTCCAATTCATTATTTGAAGATAATGCAGAGTTTGGTTATGGTATGTATTTAGCTAATCGTTCACGTCGAGAGGAATTAGCGTTAATCGTTAAAACGATTTTGAAAGAAGAAGACTTGCCAGAAGAGATTACCGAAATGCTGAATGATTGGCTAGCGCATTTTAATGATAGTGAAGGCACACAGCAACGTGCACAAAAAGTGAAAGCGATGGTTGAAAGTGAGCAAATTCGTTATCCCGCTTTGGCTAAAATTTTAGAGAAATGGGACTTATTAGTGAAACCGAGTCACTGGATGATTGGTGGCGATGGTTGGGCGTATGATATCGGTTTTGGCGGGATTGACCATATTTTATCAAGTGGTGAAGATGTTAATATACTGGTGATGGATAATGAAGTCTATTCCAATACTGGCGGTCAAAAATCAAAAGCGACGCCAAGTGCAGCCATTGCGAAATTTGCAGCTGATGGTAAACGGAGTGTTAAAAAAGATTTAGGTGTGATTGCCATGAGTTATGGTAATGTCTACGTCGCACAAATTGCTTCAGGCGCTAATCAAATGCAGACGATTAAGGCAATTGAAGAAGCGGAAAAATTCCCAGGCCCCTCTTTGATTATTGCCTATACTCCATGTATTGCACACGGAATTAGTGGTGGTATCACGTTACAGCAAACGAAAGATGCCGTTAATTCTGGATACTGGTCATTATATCGCTATAATCCAGTATTAGAAGAGAAAGGGAAAAATCCGATGACGTTAGACTTTAAGAAGCCTGATTTTAGTCAAATGAAGGATTTCTTATTAAGCGAAACGCGCTTTTCTGCTTTAAATAAGGTAGACCCTGACATTTCGGATGAATTATACAATAAGACAATTGAAGATGCGAAGAAACGATTTTATCGTTATGCCCGCATTGCAGGTCAAGAAGAAAAAATCCGTCAGAAACTTGAAAACAAATAATTCATACTAACAAAGCCGTCTGAAAATATTCAGGCGGTTTTGTGTTTTTTTAAGCGAGATGAAAGAAAGAATTTTTTGTGAAAAGTCAGGCAATAACGGTCATATTTTCACTATTTATGGTATACTAATTAACAGAAAAGAAAGGAGAATATAAGTAAATGGTTGAGTTTTTATTTTTATCAACGCTTGAAAATATGAAAGATATTCTCTCACAGTACCTTTTTTCTAAAAATTTCATTATTAGTGCCATTGATATTGCGGTGGTTTGGTATTTTATTTATAAACTACTTCAAATCATTCGAGGGACTAAAGCGATTCAGGTAATTAAAGGAATTGTGGTTATCATTTTGATTCGTGTCCTTAGTGGCATCTTAGGATTAAACACTGTTGAATGGGTGATGAGTCAAGTGATTACTTATGGTGTAATCGCAACGATTATCATTTTCCAACCAGAAGTCCGAAGAGGATTAGAACATTTAGGACGAGGCGCAATATTTTCTAGGAAAAAGCTAGTAAATGAGATGGACAGCCAAGAGATGATTCAACAATTTAATCAAGCAATTAAGTATATGTCAAAACGTAAAATTGGCGCATTAATTACGATTCAAAAGCAAACAGGTTTAGATGATTATATAGAAACAGGTATTCCACTAAACTCTGAAATATCTGGGGAATTATTAATTAATATTTTTATTCCAAACACACCACTTCATGATGGTGCAGTAATTATTAAAGATAATAAAATTGCGGTAGCCTGTGCTTATTTGCCACTTTCTGAAAATGATGCTATCCCGAAAGAATTTGGAACACGACATCGGGCCGCTATTGGGGTGAGCGAAGTTTCGGATGCCGTTACGGTGGTTGTTTCAGAAGAAACGGGAGATGTCAGTATCACTAGAAATGGCCGTTTACATGCACATTTAACAGAAGAAGAGTACATGGCTATATTAACTGAAGAGTTAGTGATAGCAGATGATGAAACATCAGAAAATATCGTTAAAATGATTGTTGATTTATTCAAAAAGGAGGGTAAATAAATGAAAGATTTTACCTCCAGTAAATGGTTCATGGTGCTAGTTTCATTTGGATTGGCGTTATTATTATTTTTTAACGCTAACTCTAATAGTACGTTCTTTAATAATGACAGTGGCTCAAGCAATCAACCTAATTTTTCAGTTATTGCTGAAGAAGTGCCTGTATCAGTAAAGTATGATGCCAACGAGTATTTTATTTCTGATTTCAAAGAAAAAATGTCAGTTGTCTTAAAAAGTTCCAATCGAATTTTATTAGATACTGAACTAAATAGTGAAACGAGACATTTTGTTTTAGAAGCTGATTTAAGTGGTTATAAAGAAGGAAAACATAAAGTAGATATTAAAGTCTTGAATCTGCCTTCAGGAGTGACAGCAACGCTTGAGTCACCACAAATTAGTTTTGATTTAGAAAAACGTGTTAGTCAGTCATTTAATGTCCATCCTAAATTAAATGACAATTTATTTAAAAATGGTTATACTTTAGAAGGCATCAATCTGTCACCTAGCCAAGTGACGGTTACAACGGGCGAAAAGACAATGAAGAATATTGATGATGTCATTGTTTCTGTTGAACAGGATAAAGAGATTGTTTCGGATTTTGAAAAAGAGTATGATGTATATGCGATTGACAAAGAAGGTAATATTCTAACAGCAATTGTCGATCCAGCCAAAGTAAACGTTCGAATTGATGTCAGTACACCTTCAAAATCAGTACCTGTTAAAATTAAACAGTCAGGGAAGATTCCTGAAGGTATCAAGGAATATACGTTTACCAGTCCAGTTCAAAATGTCGAAATCATAGGGTCACGTGATGTGATTGATGAAATTGAAGCAGTCGAAGTACTTGTGGATACATCAACAATCAAAGAAACAAAAACTGGCGATTATAAAATTGAAAAAATCAATAATGTTACGACAAATCCTGAGACGATTAGTGTAACGATTACGCCAAAATTAGTGGAAAAACCAAAAAAATAAAATAGTTTGATAAATTATAAGGATAGGGTGTCAATAATGGGTAAATATTTTGGAACAGATGGTGTTAGAGGAATCGCAAATCAAGAGTTAACACCAGAATTAGCATTTAAATTAGGTCGTTGTGGAGGTTACGTATTAGTTCAGCACCATAGCGATGAAACAACACGTCCGAAAGTTTTAGTGGCACGTGATACACGTATTTCAGGTGAAATGCTAGAACAAGCTTTAATGGCTGGTTTAATGTCAGTTGGAATTGAAGTTTATCAATTAGGTGTGGTATCTACACCAGCAGTTGCGTATTTAACACGTTTACAAAAAGCCGATGCCGGTGTAATGATTTCGGCTTCGCACAATCCAGCTCAAGATAACGGGATCAAATTTTTTGGTCCAGATGGTTTCAAATTGGCTGACGAAGAAGAATTAGAAATTGAAGCGTTATTGGATCAAGAAGTAGATACATTACCTCGTCCAGCTGCGGAAGGTTTAGGGACATTGGAAGAATTCCCAGAAGGTTTAATCAAGTACGCACAATTCTTAACAAAATCAATCGATGGTGATTTAGAAGGGGTGACTGTCTGTCTAGACGCAGCAAATGGGGCAACATCACCTTTAGTCAATCGTGTGTTTGCTGATTTAGAAACTGAATTCTTTACAATGGGAACAAGTCCTAATGGTTTAAATATCAACGATGGTGTGGGTTCAACTCATCCAGAAAAATTAGCAGCATTTGTCGTTGAAAAAGGTGCCGATGTTGGTTTAGCCTTTGATGGTGATGGTGACCGCGTGATTGCTGTCGATGAATTAGGAAATATCGTTGACGGTGACCAAATCATGTATATCTGTGGGAAATACATGAAAGAAAAAGGTGAATTAAAAGATAATACCATCGTGTCAACTGTTATGAGTAACTTAGGTTTCCATTTAGCGGTTGAAGAAGCTGGAATGACGGCTTTAACAACGCAAGTAGGTGACCGTTATGTGGTTGAAGAAATGCGTAAAAACAACTATAACTTCGGTGGTGAACAATCTGGACATATCGTGTTTTTAGATTACAACACTACAGGTGATGGTATGTTATCAGGTATTCAATTACTACATGTCATGAAAGAAACTGGTAAAAAATTATCAGAACTAGCATCAGAATTTACCATTTATCCTCAAAAATTAGTGAACATTCGTGTAACTAATAAAGAAGAAGCCTTAAATAACGAATTAATCAACAAAGTGATTGAAGAAGTTGAAGTAGAAATGGACGGAAATGGTCGTGTCTTAGTTAGACCTTCAGGAACAGAACCGTTACTACGTGTGATGGCAGAAGCTCCTTCAATTGAAAAAGTTGAGTACTATGTTAATAAAATTGCTGACGTTGTGAAATTAGAAGTTGGCGTTGAATAATTTGTAAGAATAAAGAGGAGGATGAAACTTAGGTTTCACCCTCCTTATTAAATTAAAAAGGTGGAAAAATGAAGAAATTAATGGTTATTTTACTTATTGTATTATGTGTCGTGGCAGGTGGATTATACTGGGGCGTTAATTATTTATATAATTATGCTATCGTGCCAGGGGAAAAAGAATTTTTAGCGGAGAATCATGAAGCTGATTCTGATAATGTATACGCAACTTGGGATTTTATAGAAGAAGCACCTGTGTACTATCAATTAGAATCTCGAGATGACTTGAATTTATTCGGTGTTCATTTGAAACATAATGAGCCGACGGATAAACTAGCTATTGTCGTTCATGGCTATGGTAACAGTTCAAAAGGGATGGAAGATTATGCGCGCCTATTCTTTAATCAAGGTTATGATGTCTTCATGCCAGATGCACGTGGCCATGGTCAAAGCCAAGGTGATTATGTCGGTTTTGGATGGCATGAGCGGTTAGATGTGGTCGATTGGTCAAATTACTTGGTGAATCAATATGATAGTAATGTTGAAATCGCGCTATTTGGTTTAAGTATGGGAGCGGCGACCGTTATGATGTCTTCTGGAGAGGAGTTACCTACTCAATTAAAAGTCATTATTGAAGATTGTGGCTATGATAAAGTTAGCAATGAATTGGCGTTCCAATTAAAGGATATGTTTAATTTACCAGCTTTCCCGATGATTCCTTTAGCTTCAGCTTATACGGATTTAAAAGTGGGCTATAATTTTTACGAAGCGGATGCAACGAAACAACTAGCAAAAAATGAACGTCCAATGCTGTTTATACACGGAACAACAGATACTTTTGTGCCAACATATATGATTGACAGTGTCTATGCTGCAACTAATGGACCAAAGGAAAAATGGTTAGTCGAAGGTGCTGAACATGCTAAAAGTATCGAAGTCGATCCAGAAGGCTACAATGAAAAAGTTCAAGCTTTTTTAGCGAAATATATGTAAGTTGTAAATTGACTTTTTCATACAGATTCATTATACTTGTAGGGCAAGGATATATTAGGTGACTTAGTTAGGTCCAGAAAGTTTTTCCAAGGCTGTGAGAAAAACCCGCTAACCATCGTAATGCTCCCTTGGTAAATGAATAGGAAACTATTCACGTCTTTTCTACGTTACGGAAACTTAAGAGGTAATGACTGTTCAAAACATCATTGCAAACAAGGTGGTACCGCGATTGTGTCGTCCTTGTTTTGCATGGTGTTTTTTTATTTTAATTTAAAGGAGAAAACAGATGAAACAATTAACTAGTAGTCAAATTCGTCAAATGTTTTTAGACTTTTTCAAAGAAAAAGGTCACAGTATTGAACCAAGTGCGTCATTAGTACCATTTGAAGATCCAACGCTTTTATGGATTAACTCAGGGGTTGCGACATTAAAGAAATATTTTGATGGTACCATTGCGCCAGAAAACCCAAGAATAACGAATGCTCAAAAGAGTATCCGTACGAACGATATTGAAAATGTAGGGAAGACAGCTCGTCACCATACAATGTTTGAAATGTTAGGTAACTTCTCAATAGGTGATTACTTCAAACCAGAAGCGATTCACTGGGCATGGGAATTTTTAACAGATGAAAAATGGATTGGTTTTGATCCAGAAAAATTATCTGTCACCGTTCACCCAAGTGACACAGAAGCACGCCGCATTTGGCACGAAGAAATTGGGTTACCACAAGACCGCATTATCGATTTAGAAGGTAACTTCTGGGAAATCGGTGTGGGTCCATCAGGTCCTAACACAGAAATCTTCTACGACCGTGGCCAAGAGTTCAACGATGTGGCGGAAGATGATCCAGAAAACTTCCCAGGTGGGGAAAACGAACGCTACTTAGAAATTTGGAACTTAGTATTCTCAGAGTTTAACCATACAGAAGAAGGCACGTATGAGCCACTTCCACACAAAAACATTGATACAGGTATGGGACTAGAGCGTTTAACTTCTGTTATTCAAAACACTAAAACAAACTTTGAAACAGATTTATTCATGCCAATCATTAAAGCAACCGAAGAGATGAGCGGTCAATTCACTTATGGTCAAAGCGTTGAAACAGATATTTCATTTAAAGTAATCGCTGACCATGTACGTGCCGTAAGTTTTGCCATCGGTGACGGTGCGCTACCTTCAAACGAAGGCCGCGGTTACGTGTTACGTCGTTTATTACGTCGTGCTGTTCGTCATGGTAAAAAATTAGGGATCGACAAACCATTTATGTATGAATTAGTGCTAGTTGTTGGCGATATTATGAAAGACTTCTACCCAGAAGTATTAGCACAAAAAGACTTTATCCAAAAAGTAATTAAAACTGAAGAAGAACGTTTCCACGAAACAATCAATGAAGGCTTAACGATTTTAAACGGTATTTTAGCTGATGCTAAAGAAAATAATGACACACAAATTAACGGGAAAGACATCTTCAAATTGTATGATACATACGGATTCCCAGTTGAATTAACCGAAGAAATCGCTGAAGAAGCTGGTTTTGATGTGGATCACGCTGGTTTTGAAGAAGAAATGACGGCCCAACGTGAACGTGCACGTGCTGCTCGTGCTTCTGTTGAATCAATGAACATTCAATCAGGTTTATTAACAGATATCGATGTTGCTAGCGAGTTTGTTGGTTACAATCAATTAGAAGTGACAAGTGAATTAGTCGTATTGATTGCTAATGATGAAAAAGTTATTAGCTTAGAACCAACCGAAGAAACAGCGGCTGAAGCAATGTTTGACCAAACGACTTTCTATGCTGAAATGGGTGGACAAACGTTTGATACTGGTTTAGTTTACAACGACCAAAACGAAGTGGTAGCCGAAGTAGTGGACGTGAAAAAAGCTCCAAACGGTCAACCATTACACAAATTAATCGTGACTAAGCCAATGACAACTGGTACATCGTACCGCTTAGTTGTTGACGAAGTACGTCGTAATAAAGTCGTGAAAAACCATACAGCGACTCACTTATTACACCAAGCCTTAAAAGATGTATTAGGCACACATGCTAACCAAGCAGGTTCATTAGTAACACCAGGTCACTTACGTTTTGACTTCACACACTTTGGTCAAGTAACCCCTGAAGAGTTAGAAAAAATGGAACAAATCGTTAACGCAAAAATTTGGGAAAGCTTAGCTGTTGAAACAATCGAAACTGACATCGACACAGCTAAAGGCATGGGTGCAATGGCGTTATTCGGTGAGAAGTACGGTTCAGACGTACGTGTTGTTAAAGTCGGTGACTACTCATTAGAATTATGTGGTGGGACGCACGTTCGTAACACAAGCGAAATTGGAATCTTCAAGATTTTATCTGAATCAGGAATCGGTGCTGGTGTTCGTCGTATTGAAGCGGTGACAAGTGAAGAAGCTTATGAAGTTTTCCATAACGAAGAAAACGAATTAAAAGCTATTGCACAATTAGTTAAAGCTCCTCAATTAAAAGAAGCAACAAGCCGTGTGGAACAATTACAAGCTCAATTAAAAGAGTTACAACGTGAAAACGAACAATTAGCTGCTAAATTAGCGAACCAAGAAGCTGGCGATATCTTCAATAATGTTGAGGAAGTTAACGGCATTACAGTGATTGCTCAACATGCAACTGTCAAAGACATGAACCAATTACGTCAATTATCAGATCAATGGAAACAAAAAGAAGTGTCTGACGTGTTAGTTTTAGGTATCACCCAAGACGATAAAGCAAATTTACTAGTTGCGATGACACCTGCCATGAACGAAAAAGGTTTACGTGCTGGCGACTTAATTAAAGCAATCGCACCATTAGTAGGTGGTGGCGGTGGCGGACGCCCAGACTTAGCCCAAGCAGGCGGTAAAAACCCAGCCGGTATGTCTGAAGCATTAGCCGCAGTCAAAACATGGATCGCTGAAAAGTAGAGTGCTTGAATGAGCGGTTTGCTTTTGAGCAATATGCGTGGGACGACAAAAATTGTTTAACAATTTTTGAGAGTCACAACATATTGACGAAAAAGCAGCTCATGAAAGCCGGATTAAATAGAGTGCTTGCGAGTGCGTTTAGGCCTGAGAAATATCGAAAAACAGTTAAAAATTGTTTCTTAAATTTTTAAACTGTTAGGAGATATTTCCGAAGGACTGCACTCAAAAGCCGGATTAAATAGAGTGCTTGCGAGTGCGTTTAGGCCTGAGAAATATCGAAAAACAGTTAAAAATTGTTTCTTAAATTTTTAAACTGTTAGGAGATATTTCCGAAGGACTGCACTCAAAAGCCGGATTAAATAAAGTGCTTGCGAGTGCGTTTAACTTTTGAGTACTTTTTACTACAATCGTATATTAGAGGTTGCCAATTTGGTGAGCTCTTTTTTCAAAATATATAAAAATACCCCCACGTATCTTTTACGTGGGGGTTGTTGTCTTATTTCCAAAGCAGTCGTTCAACCGAGGTTAAGTTGACTTTAAATGGACGTGGGGTAATCGCTTCACCATTCATTTGACCATATTGTTTAGTTTCTGTATATAAATTTAATTCTTTAGAACGGAAGATATGAGCATAAGGACTGTCAACGTGTGTACCTTTAGTTAATTTCAATAACAAACTTGCAATCTTCAGGTAACTAATTTTTTCAACAACTATTAACTCTAACTCCGGTTCGTACAAACTAGCATTTGGTAAAATTTTAACGCCACCACCGAAATAAGGATGCTTACTACTTGTAGCTAGAAAAGCTTTTTTAAATTTTTTTTGTTGTTGACCATCATCAACCGTTAAGGGATAGCCTTTCTGTTTAAACAATAAACCAATCATCGAAAATAGGTAAGCTAGCGAACCTAGCTTTAATTTGTTTAAAGTCGTCTTATTTTGAGATTCATTCGCCTTAGCGACGATGGCCGCGTCTAAGCCAATGCCTAAGTTATTTGAAATTAAGTAAGTTTCATTTGTGGTATTTTCTTGATAAAGTAAGGAATAAATGCTTGTTGGCGCAGTACTTGCTAGTAGTTGTTTTAGAGCCTCAATTGGTTCTCTTGGAATGTCTGCACTTCTAGCGAAATCGTTACCTGAGCCACTTGGGATGTAACCAAATGGGATAAGCGGAAATTCAGACAAGCCGTTTTGGATTTCAAACACTGTGCCGTCACCACCTAGAGCAACTAGCAAGGGAAAAGGACTAGAGTTTACGTCCGAAGCTTCATGCCAAGGTTTTAAAGTCGATTGAGCTAACGTTTGTGCTAGTTCAATTGCGTGTCCTGCATATTCAGATAGATGAATAGTATAAGGTAAGTTATGTTCAATGAGATAATTTTTTACTTGTTGTAATGAGTGCATCCCGTTGCCGCTTCCGGCATTTTCGTTCGCAATAATATGTAAATGTAATGAGTGCATAATAATCCTCTCAGTATTAAAAATTGTTGGAAAGCAATAAAAAAGAAGTCATCAGCTTTTTTTAAGTGCTAACGACTTCTATCTTGTACAACTACAAGATTCATCCATTTTAAAAGTTCTCCTTTTAAATGATTTTTTTTAAAGCTGCAATAGCTTTTTCAATTGTATTACCATAAGCCACTTTAGACTCATCTTTAGCATCGAACGCCATAAATTGTTGCGTTTGAGTGTTTAAAGCGATACGGTAAGGTAATTGTTTGTTATTGAATAGCATAGTATCCTCTCCTTTACATTGTGTTCATTCACAAAAGGCAAAGTAACTAGGTCTCATAACGAAATTCCAACATTGTCTATTTTACGCTCTTTTTTAAATGAATGCAAGTATTAAGTTTCTTGATTGACAAGCTTGAATAAAAAGCATAGAGTAGTAAGGTAGTCAAAAAACCGCGGTTCGTTCATACCATCCCGCGTTATCAAAACTAGGAGGAAGATTTATGGCATCAAAAAAAACAACAAGCTTAATTATGAATGGGGTTATCGCAGCTATTTACTTAGCGTTAACAATTATTGTCAATCCCGTGGCATCTGGTCCTATCCAGTTTAGAATTTCAGAAAGTTTGAATCACATTGTCGTCTTTAATAAACGATTATTGTGGGGTGTCTTTTCGGGCGTTCTACTATATAATATGATGTTTTCAGAATTTGGTATTTTAGATGTAGCCTTTGGAGGTACACAAACTCTAGGTTCATTGTTAATGACAGCTTTGTTAAGTCGCGTGATTAAAGATAAAAAGAAATTATTAGTCGCAAATACGTTAGTGTTCAGTTTAAGCATGTGTTTGATCGCCTTAATGCTAAACATGGCAGTCGAAGCCCCATTTTGGGTAACATACGGTTGGACCTTCGTCAGTGAATTATTCATCATGGTCATCTCAGCACCAATCATGTACGCCATCGATAAACGCGTTAATTTTAAAAAGTATTAATTAAAGTGCTTGAGGTCGCGTCTAGCTTCCGAGTAATATGCGCACGATGACGAAAATTGTGCAACAATTTTGAGAGTCGTGACATATTACCGAGGAAGTTGCGACCAAAAGCCGGATTGCGTAAAGTGCTGGAGGCATCGTTTAGCTTCAAGTAATAGGCATGAAGTGACGAAAGGATTGAAAATCCTTTTGAGAACTTCATCATATTACCGCAGAAGCTGATGCCAAAAGCCGGATTAAGAAAAGTGCTTGAGGTTGCGTTTAGCTTCCGAGTAATATGCACACTATGACGAAAATTGCGAAGTAATTTTTGAGAGTCGTGACATATTACCGAGGAAGTTGCGACCGAAAGCCGGATTAAAAAAGTATTTGAGGTTGCGTTTAGCTTCTTAGCAATATGCGTGAAACGACGAAAATCATACTATAAAAAGCTTGGTTCTAATAAGAGAACCAAGCTTTTTTAGTGCTTAAGTCTGATGTTTGTTCCCCCTTATATTTGCTATACTTGTTATGAGGTGAAGAGGATGAAAGAGCGAAAACATCATACGATTTCAGCGTTATTATTGATGCTATACTTAATAATATTAACATGGTTAGTGTTATTGAAACTTGGATTTAACTATCAAGAACTGGTTACTGGTGTCCATCGTTTAAATTTGATTCCATTTAAAGGGACTGCGATAATCAATGGTGCTTTAGACAAAAAAGAATTATTAGCAAATGTGGCAGTATTTGTGCCTTTTGGATTACTGTTATCAATGAATTTTTCAAAGATGAGATTTAGCTCCAAATGGTTATTGATTTTCTTAACAAGTTTTGGTTACGAAGCCATTCAGTATTGGTTAACAATCGGTGGGGCAGATATTACGGATTTAATTAATAATACATTAGGTGGATTTATTGGCTTGGTTTTATATGATATTTTAGAGTTAATATTCCGTAAAAAAGCACGTCTCAATGCTTTTTTAAATATTTGTGGCGTTATCTTGTTAATCATTTTTTTAGGACTTGCTGTGATGCTGTATTTAGGTAATAAATAAAAAAACAACTTGCTGAGGCAAGTTGTTTTTTTGTTACATTTCTTCTGGAGCGTGAACACCTAATAGACGTAACGCTTCTTTAAGAACAGTTTTCACTGAGTAAACTAAGGCTAAACGAGCGTCTTGTTGTTCGTCGTCGTTAACAATCTTAGTATGTGCATAGTACTTATTGAATGTTTGAGCTAAGTCGATCACATATTTAGCGATAACTGATGGCTCGTATTTCGCTGCTGCTTTTTCGATAACAGAAGGGAAATCTTTTAATAACTTAACAACTTCCCAGCTCTCAGCATCGTTTAAGGCATAAGATTGACCTGCTGCTGGGTGCCAGTTAGTTTTACGTAAGATAGAAGCACAACGAGCATGTGTGTATTGAACGTAAGGACCAGTTTCACCTTCGAAACGCACGACTTCTTCAAGTTTAAAGTCGAAGCTGTTCATACGGTCATTTTTAAGGTCGTGGAAGATAACTGCACCAACACCGACTTGGCGTGCAACTTCTTCTTTATTTTCTAAGGTAGGATTTTTTTCTTCGATTTGAGATTGAGCTAATGTCATGGCTTCGCCTAAAACTTTTTCAAGTAAGACAATTTTACCTTTACGTGTTGATAATTTTTTACCATCTTTAGTAATTAAACCAAATGGTACATGGATGATATCATCAGCCCAGTCGTTACCCATTTCTTTAAGTACGGCTTTTAATTGTTTGAAGTGAATACTTTGTTCGTTACCTACAACGTAGACAGCTTTTACAAAGTTATATTCTTTTTTACGGTACAAAGCAGAAGCTAGGTCACGCGTAATATATAACGTTGCGCCATCTGATTTACGGATTAGGGCAGGGTTTAAATCATACTTAGTTAAATCAACAATATCAGCTCCGCGGTCTGATACTAATAAGTTCATATCTTCTAAAATTTGGATTGGTGCATCCATTTTATCATTGTAGAATGATTCACCGTTGTAAGAATCAAATTCAACTTCCAATAAGTCGTAAACACGTTGGAATTCTTTTAATGACTCGTCACGGAACCATTTCCATAAATGCAATGCTTCTGCGTCGCCATCTTCTAATTTCTTGAACCAAGCACGCCCTTCTTCTTCTAGTGAAGGATCAGTTTCAGCTTTTTCATGGAAATCAACGTACAGACGTAGTAATTCTTTGATTGGGTTAGCGATAACGGCTTGCTCAGATCCCCATTTTTTGTAGGCAACGATTAATTTACCAAATTGAGTACCCCAGTCACCTAGGTAGTTGATTTTATATGGTTGGTAACCTAATTTTTCAACTAATAAAGCGATACTGTTACCAATAACAGTAGAACGTAAGTGGCCCATTGACATTGGTTTTGCAATATTTGGTGCAGATAAGTCAATTGGAATCATCCCATTATTGCCGATTGTTTGATTCCCATAATGATTTTGTTTTTCAACAATTTCAGATAAAGTTGCTTCGCTAATTTCTGCTTTGTTTAAGAAGAAGTTAACATATGGACCGATTGGTTTTACTGTATAATCTTCGCTGGGCTCGATTTGTTCAGCAATTTCTTGCGCAATCATTTGAGGTGCTTTACGCATGATTTTTGCAAGTGGGAAAGCTGGGAAAGCTAAATCTCCATGTTCTGAAACTTTTGGTCGTTCAATCGAGTTAGTAATTTCTTCAAGTGTAAGATGTTCGCCTAGAACTTTTTCTAAGGCTTGTGCTACTAAAGTTTTTTCGTTCATTCGAATCCCTCCATAGATTAATTGGCTTAATTATTTACGTGAAATATAAAGTCATACTCTTACAGTATAGCAAAAATATCGTTATATTCCTATTATTATTTATTACGAAAAACCTACATTATAAAATCGAAAGGTTTACTTTCACAACTAATATGTTCGTTGGTTAGCGGGTGTATAAAGTTAAGTTTATAGGCATGTAACATTAAACGTCCGGCTTGGCTCCGTGGGTTGTATAGTGGATCCCCAACAATTGGATGTCCCAAACTTTGAAGATGAACACGTATTTGATGGGTTCGCCCAGTGTCTAACTCACAGTTCACCAAAGAATAACGATTTTCACGTTTAACTGTCGTAAAGTGGGTAACGGCTATTTTCCCAGTACGTTCGTCTATACGTCGTTTACGACGATCATGGCGGTCACGCCCAATTTTTTTATTAACGCTCAGACTATCTTTGTTAAGTTGACCGTCAATAACTGCTTGATACGAGCGTTTAATATTTTTTTGTTCTAGCATACGGCCAAGAATAGGTAAGATAAATGGGTTTTTGGCAAATAGAATTAAACCACTTGTTTCCATGTCTAACCGATGTACGACATAAGGTAATAGGCCTTGTGGTGCTAAATAACTGGCGACATGATTTAAAAGTGCATCTTTTTCATCTGGTTGATTAGGGTGAGTTTTCATTTTAATCGGTTTATTGACGATAATTAGATACTCATCTTCATAAATAACCTCGACTTTTGAAGCATCACCTAACGTCACCTCATAGTCTGGATAATCGCTAGCGTCAAAATGTAACGTTATCTCATCACCAGCGTCGACTAATTCATGAAATGAGCGACTTTCTCCATTTACGAGAATATTTTTTTTAGTTCGTAAAAAATGTCGGACTTTACGAGGTACGAGCCAGCGTTCTTCTAACAGTGTCTTAATATCACATGTTTCGAAGTTATCTGGCAATTGTATGTTGTATTGCATAAAAACACATTCCTTTTGTTTATTTATTAGATTGTATCACAGATTGAATAAACTTCCTTATATAAAAGGTAAAATTTAAGATAAATTCTAAATATCCGTCTTAGGATTTAGATGTTTTTAAGAAAACTATGCTAAAATGAAGCGTAAATACGTTCTAAACTACATAAAATCGAGAAATGAAAATTAAATTATTAAGTAAAAGAGGGACAAAATAAATGAAAGAAAAAATGATGCAATTAGTCGATAGTCTCAAACGTTTTTGGGCTGTTATTGTTGAGTATTGGACACCTGTTTGGGTGAAAATCAAACCCCAACTTATCCGCTTTGAAGAATGGCGCAAACGTTTTTGGAAAAAGTATCAGGTGAATAAGATATTAATTTTATTGGCCTTAGTTTCGGTACTGGTCACTAGTGTTTATTTATTCGTACTGGCTAAAAGTCAAAATGTCGGTATGTTAAAAGCTGGTCTTCAACAAAAAACCGTGGTTTATGACCAATCAGATCAAGAAGCGGGAACTTTAGGTCAGAAAGGAACGTTTGTAACAATTGATGAAATCTCCCCTTATGTCATTGACGCGTTAGTATCTACCGAGGATCGTCGTTTTTATACGCACCGAGGATATGATTTGAAAGGGATAGCACGGGCGGTTGTCGGTAAATTGACAACAGGACGCATTACTGGTGGGGGAAGCACAATTACGCAGCAATTAGCTAAAAATGCGTATTTAAACTTAGATCAAACATTAACGCGTAAGGCAAAAGAGTTGTTCTTGTCGATTGAAATTGAGAAGACCTACAGTAAAGATGAAATTTTAGAAATGTATTTAAATAATGTCTACATGGCTAACGGCGTAAAAGGAATCGAAGATGCTTCTCATCGCTACTTTGGAAAAACAGCGGCTGAATTAACTGTGGATGAAGCAGCTGTGTTAGTTGGTATGTTGAAAGGTCCTGAGATTTATAATCCAATTGATCATTATGATAATGCGATTGCCCGTCGTGATACAGTATTAAGTGTCATGGTGGATAATGGGAAATTAACGCAAGAAGAGGCAGATAAATATATGTCTCAACAATTATATTTAAGCGATAATTATAATGAAACAACGAATGGCTATCGTTATCCTTATTACTTTGATGCAGTCCTTAATGAAGTGGAAGCTAAAACCAAAATTTCGGTAGAAGATTTACAAAAGAAAGGTTATAAAGTCTACACGTATTTAAATCAAAATTACCAACAAGGAATGGACACATCATTTGCAAATGACTATTTATTCCCTCCAAATGCTGAGGATGGGGAGATGGTTCAAGGGGCTTCAATTGCTTTAAATCCATCTACTGGTGGTGTTGAAGCAGTGGTCGGAGGCCGTGGTGAGAAAGCTTATCGTGACTTAAATCGGGCAACACAAGCTAGTTTATCACCTGGTTCAACTATGAAACCACTAGCAATATATACACCAGCTTTAGAAGCAGGTTACAATGCAGATTCCATTCTTAAAGACGAACCAATTGATTTTTATAACGTCTCTAACTATGACGGACAATTCTATGGTGATGTGACGATGCACTACGCATTAGAACAAAGTTTAAATGTTTCTGCTGTTTGGTTAATGAATAAAATTGGGATTGATACAAGTTTTAATAAAGTTCAAAAATTTGGAATAAACTTAGATGAAAAAGATCATTACTACGGTATGGGATTAGGTGGCTTAACGAAAGGGACTACTCCGATGCGTATGGCAAGTGCCTATAGTGTCTTTGCTAACGATGGCCAACAAGTACCTGCCCGTTTCATTCGTAAAATAGAAGATGCTTCTGGCAAAATTGTCTATGAAAATGAAACACCAAAAGCGAAGAGTGTGACGTCTAAAAAAGTAGCAGACGATATGACGAGTATGATGTTAGGTGTATTTTCAAATGGGTCGGGCGCGTCAGCTAAACCATACGGCTATCAAATGGCAGGTAAAACCGGGACGACAGAAAATATCTCCTCAGATGGTAATGCTAAAGATCAATGGATGATTGGATATACGCCGGATGTAGTAGTTGCAACGTGGATTGGTTTTGATGAGAGTAGTGAAACACATTATTTAACCGGCTCAAGTGGTCAAACTTTATCGGCTTTATTTAAAGATCAGACCGAACGGATTTTGGCTAATTCACCACAGACACCTTTTGAAGTGACCGATGTTAATAAAGAAAGTTCATCGGGATTTGGTGAAACGCTAGAGTCATGGAAAGATAAAATTAATGACAATTTGAAAGACAAAGTGAAAGATACTGTTGATGAAAATTTACCAACTATTAAGGATAAAATAAAAGAAGGTCTTCATTACTGGAAAGATCAATTTTCTGATGCCTGGCATGGTCTGATGAATCGCTAAAATTTGAGCTACTTTAGATGGGCAAATACCATGACTAATGGTACAATAATAGTATCAATTAATAGATTAGAGGAGAGATTAAATTTATGACAGTTAATATTTATGATAGTGCCAACCAAATCGAAAAAGAAATTCGTGAAATCCCTCAATTCGTTGAGTTAAAAGAAGCTTTCGCTACATTAAAAGCTGACGAAGAAGCATATAAATTATTCATCGAGTTTCAAGAGTTACAAGTATCATTCCAACAAAAACAAATGACTGGTGAAGAATTTACAGATGAGGATGCTGAAAAAGCCCAATCATTAACGGAGAAAGTACAAGCTTCTGAAAAAATTGCAAATTTAATGCAAAAAGAACAAGCATTTAGTGTCATCATTAACGATTTAAACAGAATAATCATGACGCCAGTTAAAGAATTATACGAAGATAAATAATAAATAGGCTGTCTCTGTATTAATAATATTGAGACAGCTTTTTTTTAACCTAAAAGTCGAAGGGCTTTAATTAGATTAGGGAGAGATGACGATGAAATTCATGCATGTTGCAGATTTACATTTAGATCAATCATTTGAAGGATTAGGAAAGATTCCTTATTCTTTAGCAACGAATTTGTTAAAACAAAATCAACAGACCATGGTCAAACTAGTGGATGAAGCCATCCGTCATGATATTGATTTTCTCTTAATGGTTGGCGATACGTTTCACCAACCACGCATTACGATTCAAACCCAAAATTTCTTTATTCAGCAGTTAAAACGTTTAGAACAACAACAAATTAAAGTGATTTTATCCTTTGGTAATCATGACTATTATCAAGCGCATCGTTACTGGTTTGACTTTCCTAAAAATGTTTACTTGTTTGATTCAGAAGAAATTCAAACGGTTACGCTTGAAACACAAGCTGGGGAGACAGTGGCTATAACTGGTTTTTCTTACGAACATCGTTGGCTAACTGAGTCGATGACCTTAAAATATCCACAACGTGAGTCGACGGTTGATTATCATATTGGCTTTTTCCATGGACAAGTGGGAGAAAACCAATACGCATCGTTCTCACCGATGACTGCGGCCCAAAAAGGCTATGATTATTGGGCTTTAGGGCATATTCATCAGCCTCAAATTGTGCAAGAACAACCACCTATAATTTATGCAGGTAGTCTGATTCCTCATACACAGAAGGAAAAGGACAGTGGTGCCTACGTATTGGTGACGAGTGATGGGAATCAATTGTTATATGAATGGCACCATGTAGCGAATGTTGCTTGGCTTCAGGAACAACTAGATGTTAAACAAGTGGATAATATGCAAAGTTTAATTAACCATTCTCGCCAATTGTTTAAGCGAGAGGGTGGGGACTATCAGTTAGTCAAAGTGAAACTTGAGAATATGTCGGAGAAATTTGCAAGTCTCCTAGAAGATACCACTCAAAAGAAAGAATTACTTTATTTATTGCAAAATGAAATTTTTGAAGCATCTAATCAAAAAACATGGTTGTATGCGTTAGAAACGCAACCAGATTTTGAATTTGAACGCTTTGCTTTGCCAATTACTCAAACAAAAGCAGCCAATTTATTAGCTGCTTATCAAGAATCAGAACGTTTCCAAGAACTGATGGGTGATTTGTATAAAAATGCTACTTCTGCTCAATTAGTTGCAATCGATGATGTTAAGCAAGCAGAATTAATAGCACACGCAAATAGCGTATTTAATGAATCATTTGCTTTCAGAGATGAGGTGACGCGTCATGAAAATTAAACAGCTAAATATTGTTGGTTTCGGGAAGTTAATTAATAAACAAGTTAATCTCTCAGATGAGATGACGTTAGTGTTCGGTGTAAATGAGGCAGGCAAATCTACGATGTATCACTTTATCAAAACGATGCTATTTGGTTTTCCAAGAAAAAATGCTAGTCTTCAATCATACGAGCCACGAGAACAAGCCTTATTTGGTGGAGAGATGGTGGTTGATCATCCAGTTTATGGTGAGTTGACGATTAAACGCTTCAAGACCGAAAATAAAGGTAAAGCGATTGTGGTCTTAGCTAATGGCTCTCAAGCTGATGAAGCGTTCTTGCAAGATATGCTAGCACCCCTTAACGAAGAACTATTTGATGAAGTTTTCCGATTGGATCAAAATCAATTACAATCCTTAGCTTCGTTATCTGAAGAAAACTTACAAAAGCAATTATTAAATATCGGGCTAGTTGGGAGTAAAAAACTCGTCGAATTTCAGGAGAATAACTTAAAATTAGCTGATCAAGTCTACCGACCACGTGGTAAAAATCCGAAATTGAATCAACAATTGGAAGAGTACGAAGGATTAAAACAGCAATTAGTGCAAAAAGAAAATGAAGAAAAAGTTTATCAAAAGAAACTGTTTGATCGTGACAACTTAATGGATGAAATTAACGAAGCACAACTCTTCCTACAAGAAGAACGACAATTAACCGATAAACTAGGACGCCGTATCAACCATTTTGACGATTGGTTACGCTTTGCTGAGTTAAAGAGTGAAGTCGAAAAAATTGAAATTGATTTAGATGATGAAACGTTAGGTATGTACCATAAAGCCTATCAAAAGTATCAAATTTTAGATGAGCAAGAACGTCGTTTAACTGAAGAACAATTATTGCATTCAGCTAAAACGGATAGTGAAGAGTTAGCTTATTATCTGAATAATGAAGAGCAATTTAGACAATATCAACAAGACCGCTCTCTTGTTGAAAGTTTTGCACGTGATGTGGAACAGTTGAAACGTTCATTAGCTGATAAACAAGAAGAAATCGCGACGCTAAAAAATCACCTAAAAATTGAAGATATCGAAGAATCCTTCTATCCAGAAAATAAAGGTTTAAAAGAGATTCAAGCCTTAGCAGTGCGTGAGCTTAAACTTCAAAAGAATTATCAAGAGCAACGTGAACGTGAGCGCGACCTATTACAGCAAAAAGAGAAAGCCGTCGCAACTGAGCTAGAAGTGAGGCAAGTTTCAGCGCCAGTTGACTACAAATATTTATATGGTGCTTTTGCATTTAGTATATTGGCACTTGGTTTTTCAATGATTATCAAGATGAAGTGGTTTGCTTTGGCCTTTGGTCTACTAGGTCTTGGCTTGCTAGGTTACTTTTTATATCAGTTTTTTGGAAAAAAAGAAACCGAAGATCCGCAACAAGAGTTATTGGCGCTCTTAGACCAACAGATGACCAAAAACAGTGATTGGCTAACAAACCTTGATCAAGAGGCTTATAAGATTAAAGTTGAAAAACAAGCCTATGCGGGAATTTATCAATTCAATCAAGAGAAGACAGCTGAACAGTGGCTAGATGAAATCAATTTACGTGAGCGCTTGTTCGATATGCAAGTTACAACGCAAGAGATGATTGAGTCAATTGCTGAAAATGAAAAGTATTTAGAAGATTACTTAGCTAATCATTCATGGTTAGTGGAACGTTTTGGTGTCAAGGTATCAGAGATGCCAGCTAAACTTTCTGAAGTAACCAATCATATTCATTTAATGCAACAAAAACAACAACAATATTTACTAGAAAACTCTGATACCTATCAAATATTTGATTCTTTAAAAAATGCTCGTCAACAACGTAAAACGTTAATTAATCAGTTTCGCCCACGTTTGCAACAATACGGTATGACGACGTTTGAAGAATTACCAGCTTTTATTAAGAAACAAGAAGCTCAACAATTAGCAAAAAATCAGCTGGAACATCAGCAACGACTAATTACTCCTAATTTTAATCCAGAAGCAACCTATGATTTGGAACAATTAACTGCTAAACAGGCAGAGCAAGCAACAAAAATTAAGGCGTTAGAACAACAACTGAAGGACAAACAAGAAGCGTATGATGCGCTGAACTACGCAATTGAACGTATGGAAGAAGATAGCTCGTTAGCAGAACTGTATCAAATGGAAGCCAATTTACGAGGTGAAATCAATAGTGTGCAAGATGAGTGGATAGTCCATAAGTTAGTGGCGCAATTATCTCAAGATATTCAAGATGTCATGGGGAGCGAGCAATTGCCACAATTATTAAATGTTTGTTCGGATTACTTTAACGATTTAACATTAGGAAACTATCAATATTGTTTATTCGAAAAAGGGCAGTTAGTCGCTCAACATGCTAAAGGTAAAAAATTTACGTTGAGTGAACTTTCAACTGGGACAAAAGATCAATTATATATGTCCATGCGTTTAGCATTTTTAACAATCCATAGCGATGACCGCTTAGCACCATTACTAATTGATGATAGTTGGCTACATTATGATTATCAGCGGAAGATTGCTTTGTTTAAAGCATTACATAAACTAAGTCGTCACGTTCAAGTGATTTGTTTTAGCTCAGACATCACATTAAAAGAATTTGCTGAAACTTATCAAGTGGACATGCTTAATTTATAGGAGGAACGATGAAGAAATTAAAAGAATTAACATTAGATGAAACATTTGAAATATTTGTACTATTAAAAAACGCTGATGTACGTGTTGCAAAAAATGGTAAGAAGTTTATCGCGTTTACTTTTCAAGATAAGTCAGGCACGATTGACGGGAAGTTTTGGGGAGCAAGTGAGGATGAAATCAGTAAATTCACTGCAGGAAAAGTCGTCCTTTTAGGCGGAAAACGCGAAGCCTATCAAAATGCACCACAAATTAAAATTTTGAATATGCGTTTAGCAACGGAGTTAGAGCCAAATGATCCGAGTTTATATATGGAAGCAGCTCCGATGACACGTGAAGCGATGGAAGAAGAAATTCAACAAGTGATTTTTGATATTCAAAATGCCACGTGGAATCGCATTGTTCGTCATCTTTATACAAAGTATCACGAGGCCTTTTACGAATTTCCAGCCGCAAAACGTAATCATCATGCCTTTTCTGGAGGATTGGCTTTCCATACGCTATCAATGTTGCGACTGGCAAAAGGTATCACCCATTTTTATCCAGAAGTCAATCAATCGTTATTGTACGCAGGTACATTATTACATGATTTAGGAAAGGTAATCGAGCTTTCGGGTTCAGTGAGCACTGAATATACGCTAGCAGGTAATTTACTGGGACATATTGTCATTATTGATGAAGAGATTACGAAGACTTGTGAGGAGTTAAAGTTGGATCAAATGTCTGAAGATGTGATTGTCTTGAAACATATGGTATTGTCACATCATGGCTTGTTAGAATATGGCTCACCAGTTAGGCCACAAATTATGGAAGCGGAAATCTTGCATCAATTAGATAATCTGGATGCGTCAATTCAGATGATGTTAGGAGCTTTACGCTCGATTGAACCGGGTGAGAGAACAGAACGAATCTTTGGTTTGGACAACCGAAATTTCTATTTACCCAAATGTTAAATTAAATAAATAGTAAAAAAACGTTGTTCCCAAATCGGGAACAACGTTTTTTATATTATTTAGATGCTTCTGTTGATTCTTCAGTTGCTTTTGAAGATTCAGTTGTTTTAGCTGAATCTTTTGTAGAAGACTCAGTAGATTTTTCATCTTCTTGGATGAATTGGCTAATGACTGAAGAAATATCTTCATCTTTAACTTTTACATTAGCTTTTTTGAATTCTTTGCTGATAACGTCCACTTGGAATTCGCTATCGTTCTTTTTGTTATCTTTTACGATATTAGTTAATTGATCTTTGAAAGGTGTCATATCATTACCTTTTTCTTGATTTTTAACCATTTTCACGATGTAGTAGTTTGTAACTTCTTGGTAGTTAGCATCGTATGAAGTGACTTTGATTAAGTCTGATACAGTACCATCTTTTAATTTGTATGCAGCTATTTTAACTTCATCTGGAACAGTTGTATCAGTGGAATCAAATTTAGTGGTTCCTTTATCAGCAGCTGATTCTAATGTAGAGTTTTCTTTAGCTAATTTAGCAAAATCAGCGTCTTTTTTCTTCGCTTCCTCTAAAACTTTTTTCGCTTCTTTTTCGTCTGTCATGGCGATTATTTGAGTTTCTACTTCTGGATGGAAGTTAGCCCAAACTTCTTTCAAGTCAGCGTCTTTAACTTTAATATGAGCTTCTAACATTTTTTCAAAGGCAGCATTAGCAGTTAAAGCTTCTTTATAAGACTCTTCAGTTAAGCCTTGTTGAGATAAAGCTGAAGCGAATGAATCGCCATATTGATCTTTTGTCTCTTTGAACATTTTGTCAACTTCTTTTGAATCCACTTTATCGCCGTAAGCGTTCATGGCTACTTTATGTAAAATCATGTTGGTGATTTTTGATTGAACAGTACTATCTGTTTTTACTTCGTTGTAGACATCTACAGCTGTGATAGTATCACCTTTCATTGTAATAACGTCTTCATTTTTTTCAGATGAACATGCCGCTAACGTAGTGGCACAAATGAATCCAATAATCGCTAATTTAAACTTTTTGCTTTTCATTTTGTGACTCCATTTCTCATGATTTAGTTATGTATGTTTTTCTATCCTATAATAATATACCATACTTTAAATTTATTAAAACTATAGTAAAGTAAATTCTATTAAATATTTAAACATATATAACTTAAACGAAACTTAAAAAAACTATTTTTGCGGGCTATTAAAATCGTTAAGATGTTGTTTAATTTGTTCAGTCGTCTGTTTAATTTCTTTAATACGTGGTTTTGATTGGAACTTGAACGCTTCGATAGTTTCTTTCGTTTCGCTAGCAATTTTGGGTAAGGTTTCTTGTGCGACTGCTTTAAAGTTCGCTAATGATTGGTTTAAATCGGTTAAACTTTGTTGCATCTCATTCACATTTTGGACGGATGTATCGATTGCATTGACCATGTTGTCTTTTGATTGATTAACATCACTAGAAAATTTTTGACGTAAATCTTTGCCACTTTTAGGTGCATAAAGTAAACCTAACGCTCCACCGATAAGTGAACCGAACAAGATTCCTTTAGAAAATTTAGCCATATTAGTTCACCTCATTTTTAATGGCTTCAGCAATAGCCAACATTTCTTCTGTTGAATATTTTGTTTGGTTGTTGCCAAACTTCAAACCGAAATCGTCATCAGTAGCATAACGTGGAATTAAGTGGATATGAGAATGGAAGACTGATTGGTACGCTAGTTCCTTATTGTTGTTAATTAAGTTTAAGCCTTGCATCTCTGGAAAAGCTTTTTCTAACGCACGGGCGATTTTGGGTACACGCGCAAATAGACTAGCAGCTAAGTCATCATCGTATTCGAAAATATCTGTGACATGCTTTTTAGGGATAACTAGTGTGTGACCTTTCGTAACTTGTGATAAATCTAAAAAGGCGAATACCTCATCGTCTTCATAGACTTTATAGCTTGGAATGTCACCTGAAATGATTTTACAAAAAATACAGTCTGTCATGTTTGTTCCCTCCTGAGTGAGTCATATAAGTTAATGATAAGGAAAGTCTTATTTAAAGTCAAAAGGAAATGATTGTAAAAACACAATTATGTTATAATATAGTGGAGTTCATATAGGAGGAAAAAAATGAGTTTAAAAATAGATAATCTAACAGGGGGTTACGGCCATTTACCTGTTTTAAAAGATATTAGTTTTGACGTGTCGTCCGGTGAATTAGTTGGTTTAATCGGATTAAATGGAGCCGGTAAAAGTACGACGATTAAAAACATCATCGGTCTTTTAACACCACAAAAAGGTGAAATCACGATTGATGGTGAGCAATTAAAAAATAATCCATCTGTTTATCGTAAAAAAATTGGCTATATCCCAGAAACGCCTGCTCTGTACGAAGAATTGACGTTAAAAGAGCACATCGAAATTACATGTATGGCGTATGATATTCCGTTAGAAGAAGGGATGAAGCGAGCAGAAAGTTTATTGAAAACCTTCCGTCTCGAAAATAAATTAGAATGGTTTCCGTCAAATTTTTCAAAAGGAATGAAACAAAAGGTGATGATTTTATGTGCCTTTTTAATTGAACCAAGTTTGTATATTATTGATGAACCTTTTTTAGGATTAGATCCATTAGCGATTCACGCCTTGTTAGAATTGATGAACGAAATGAAAGAACAAGGGGCAGCTATTTTAATGTCAACACATATTTTAGCGACCGCTGAAAAATATTGTGATCGTTTTGTCGTGTTACATGAAGGGAAAATACGAGCAGTAGGTACGATGGCTGAGTTGCGCCGAGAGTTTTCATTACCTGAAGCGTCACTTGATGAAATCTATGTTAAGCTGACCGAGGAAGAGGGGAATGCTTAATGGCAGAACTGTTCCAATTACGCTTAAGTCGTTACCAAAAGAAATTATTTCGATATCTGAAGTATGTCTTTAATGATCACATGTCATTGTTATTACTATTTTTAGTCGGTGGTTTTGTTTTTTATTATACAGAATTTATTAAAGTTATTGCGGAGCATCCGCTGATGATTAAGGTATTAGTCGGTTTTATCTGGTTAGGTGCTTTATCTATCGGTCGATTGGCGACCTTGGTCGAAGAAGCTGATAAAGTTTTTTTACTACCTAAAGAAAAAGAAATTAGCCGCTATTTAAATCAGGCATTTAAGCATTCATTAATGCTTCCTATGTTTGTTATAGTCCTTGTCGTGGCGTTGTCTGGACCGCTATTGTTAACAGATGCTAGTCAAACGTTTATCGGCTTATCACCATTTTTATTCATGATGTTGGCATTTAAATTTTCTCATCTGCAACTGCAACAACAGGCTTTGTATCAGTTGCCGGCTAAACAGAAGAAAACGGCGACTCGCAATTTGTGGTTAATAGCTGTCCTTTTTATTGGTTTAGGTTTACTTTTTAATCCGGTTCTTGCGATGTGTGGCTCACTAGGATGGGTCCTTAGCTTCAATAAAGAAACGAAACGAATCTTAGCTCAGGGGATTTTCGACTGGGACCAGGCGATTAAAGCTGAAAATAGTCGTCAGAAAAAAATCTATCAGTTTATTAATTTATTCACGGATGTGCCAGGTATTAAGAGTCAAGTCAAACGTCGTAGCTATTTCGATGGCTTGATAACAAAAGTCACGAAAAATGATAAAAATCCGTATGTCTATTTGTTTGCGAGAAGTTTTGTACGTGGTAATGAATTTAGTGGGATGTTTGTGAGGTTGTTATTAGTAGCGATTGTCATGTTATGGTTCGCGAAGAGTTTATACATGGCTTTACCTATTAGTTTAGTCGCTATCTTTTTAATTGGTTTCCAATTAATTCCGATGTATCACCAATTTGATTACATGGTTATGACCCAACTATATCCTGTTCCGGACAGTCAGAAGCAAAAGGGACTCCAAAAAGTAATGGCGGTGTTATTACTGCTTGCTGCTGTGATTTTGGCTATTGTTTTAGCTATCACAGTCAATGGTTTAGCTAATAAAGGCTTAGCCGTTGCAGCGACTATTGCGTTTAGTTTAGTTCTAAGCTACCTTTATGTGCCACTGCGTCTCAAAAAATAAAAACCTATGTTACGATATCCTATCTTGACGTTTAAGACATTGCGATATACAATAGAAAATGCTAGTTTTTCTTGAAGAGAGTTTAATTACTAAGAAATGGTGGAGGGAAGTATGGAAACTGATTTTCAATTTGATAATACTTGGACCCTGCACTCCATTGCGGGAGATACCGGTAAGTCTTATATGGGCATTCGCAATACTGAAAAAGTATTCATAAAACGTAATACCACACCGTTTCTGGCTGCACTTTCTCAAGAAGGCGTTGCGCCTAAACTGTTGTGGACAAAGCGAACAGGGACCGGCGATATTATCACAGCCCAAGAATGGCTTGACGGAAACGTTTTAAGCGCGGCTGATATGAAAGAAAACCAAGAAGTGATTAAATTATTATTGCGTTTACATCATTCAAGTTCTCTAAAAAATATGTTAAGCAAAGTTGGCGGACATAAACGTAGCGCCTTTGATTTTTTAAGAGAATATGCACAAGATGTACCGCAAGAATTAAAAGATAATCATTATTTACATCGTGTCTTTAGATATTTAGAAGATCATTTACCAAGCGATACGGATAGTTGTGTGTGTCATGGTGATCCGGTTCATCACAACTGGTACGTGTCGAATGATCAACGCTTATATTTAGTCGATTGGGACAATTGCGTACTTGCGGATCCAGTTGTTGATGTCGCATATATATTATGTCGCTATATTCCTAAAGATGAATGGCAAGCGTGGTTACAAGCATACGGTGTGGAAGTGACACCCGATTATATGCAAAAAGTTCAGTGGTACATTGGCATGATGTTGTTACTAAATATCAAGCATTACCATTTGCAACAAAATAATGAAAAAATAGAACAAGAATTAAAGTTATTAAAAGACTATTTTATTTTTGAATAAGTTGAGCAAGTGCAGACTCGCTCAGCTTTTTCTATGAAGAGGAGTAATTATGAGAGTTAGAAACAAACCATGGGCAAAAGAGTTAATCGAACAAAATCCCCAATACGTTGTAGAAAATCCTGAAAGCCATAAAGGAAAATGGCAAGAACGCTTTGAAAAGGTTCAACCCTTACATATCGAAGTCGGTTCTGGTAAAGGTCGTTTTATCGTAGGAATGGCGAAACAAAATCCAGATATTAACTATATCGCGATTGAATTAGAAGAAAGTGTTTTAGTCTCAATTCTAGAAAAACAATTAGAAGAAAAATTACCTAATTTGCAAATATTACACGTTAACGGCTCAGCCTTAACGGAGTATTTTGAAGCAGGCGAAGTTGATTTATTATACTTAAACTTTTCTGATCCATGGCCAAAAACACGCCATGCGAAGCGTCGTTTAACATATAAAACATTTTTAGCAACGTATGAAACGATCTTAGTCGATAACGGTGAAGTTCACTTCAAAACCGATAACCGCGGTTTATTTGAATATTCATTAGTCAGTTTCTCGGAATATGGCATGCGTTTAAAACAAGTCTGGTTAGACTTACATGCTTCTGACTTTGAAGGAAATGTGATGACCGAATACGAAGAGAAGTTCTCAAGTAAAGGCCAACCAATTTATCGCGTTGAAGCACAATTTGTGAAATAAATATAGACTAGGCAAACTACTCAGATGCAAGAGTGGTTTGCCTGTTTTTTTGTCTTAAACAATATAAATATAGACGGAAAATGCTCCTTGTTGTTCTGAGTATTCCATATTTTTTCGTTCTTCTGTTATTTTTTTTCCTAGTTCAGGTAATCCTATTAGATTATAGGTTTCTATCAGTTGTTGGAAAAGTCGTTCGCCTTCTTGATTATTCCCCATTTTATTTTGTAACAATGATTCATAAAACATTAAACGCATAGCGTAACGTGTATCTGGAGTTGTTTTTAGATGGTCTCTTATTTTTTTGAGAATGAGTTTGGCTTCATCAAATGCATCCAAGTTTAAGGCTACTGAAAAACAAGTCAAAAAAACATTAAAAATCATTTCTTGGTTTCCTGGAAGGTGTTGATAGTTTTTGGCTCTTTTGGTTGCTTGATTCATTAATTTCATAAGTAAATCAATGGGCATAGCAATGGCAAAACGATTCATTAAAGAAATTTCATACACTCCCCAGTTATCAACCGAAAGTAAGTATTGGATAATCGGTGATAAATAGGATTGTACTTTTGTTTGGCAATAACTTAATTTCAGTTGTTTATCATGTGCGGAGAGTTCATACCACATCTGATTATTAATTAATACAAATTGGTAATAATGAGCTAAACGTAAACTAGGATGCTTTTGTAAATATGTAAAAAATTCTTGTGATTTTTGTATTAATTGTTGATGTAGTTGAGAAAATAACTCTTTATCGTAACCGACTACACTATTCGTTATATTTTGGTACTGGTTCATTAATATGTCTTCATAGCTCTTTTCTAAAGTCGATTGTTCTAAAAGAGCCTGTACTTCATCAAAAGAAACTTCTAATTTATTCATCAAGCGAATAAAGCGGTCATAAGATAATTTCGATTGATTTTTTTCAAATTGGGCAATGAGTGAAATGGACAGTTGTTCATCGGATAATTCTTTTAATCTCATGCCTTTATTTGTTCTTAAATAGTGAAATACCTCACCATAAGTTTTCATCTGCTCACCTCTATATTTACAGTATATTGTAATTTTAGTTTAACGTTCTTTTATTTATTTTACAATCAAAGTGAAAGGAAGTGGTTGAGATGTTAATTATTAAATATGGGAAAAAAAGAGAATGGTTGCTTTGTTTGGCTTTATTTTTGGTTGTATCATTTCAAGGATTAATGATGGCGTATATTGTGAGTGGTTTTACTACTGCCGCCACCCAACAAGATAGTCAGTTGTTCAAACGAGTTCTAATAGTAGGCATTACACTGTTAACTCTTTTTGCCGTGGTAAACTATTTGTCGAAATTGAGTAAAATTAAGTTAATCAAATCAATTAATCAATCGCTAAGGTCTAGAGTGATGTCGGTATATTTGAATAGCAATGATAAAGCGTTAAGTAAAGAAGGACTAGCGTTTCTAACTAATGATTTAAAACAGTTAGAAACGAATGCTTTACAAGTCGAATTAATGGCGATAACGTGTCTTTTTACAGTTGTTATTTCCGTGTTCGGTGCGTTGCTATTTGATGTTCGTATGACGATCGTCTTCTTTATTGGTTCGTTACTACCCTTAATTATTGGCAAGTTAACTAAAAGGAAAATAACAAAAGCTAGCGCTGAGTGGCAAAGAACTAATCAACAATACGTCAGAATGGTCAAAGATACGTTAGATGGTTTAACGACAATCAAAACTTATCAAACGATACAGCCCATGGAAAGACGTGCAACAGTCGCAACTAATCAATTAGAAAATAAATTAGCGACTATGAATAAAATAGTCTCACTATCAGATACCTTTGTTTATTTGGTTTCATGGATATCAGGCATGATGTTGCCTTTTGCGGTGGGTATTTATTTGGTCATTGAAGGGCAACTAAGTTTGGGCATTTTTATGGGCGTGCTCCAATTATCCAATAACTTTGTTAACCCGTTGATTCAGATGATGCAATTGAAAAATCAAAAAGCGACCACAGATGCTATTATCGAGAACTTGGAGGTAATCCTTGCTACGGAGAATACAAGTTCACTAAATGAATTTGAGCCTCAGGAGCACATTAAGTTTGATTCATTGGAACTAAGCGGTGCTATCGTTTCAGATGGACAGCATGTCTTAATGCCGTCTACTAATTTAAAAGTGAAAGAAAACGAAAAAATCCTAATTACCGCGCCGTCAGGTTATGGGAAAAGTACATTGTTAAAAGTACTGCAAGGGCATCATGAGTTAAGTACAGGTAAATATTTTATTAATAATCAAATAGTAAAAAAACTTTCCCAATTAGAATTACAACGTTACTTTGCTTATGTCCAGCAAACACCTTATATTTTTAACAGTAGTATATTATTCAATGTAACGCTCGGCGAAGATTATTCAGACGAGGCGCTTGAGCATGTCATCGAACAAGTTGGGTTGGCGGATGTTGTTGCTGAAAAGGGCTGGGATTATTTGTTAGGTGAGGGACAAGGCGATTTGTCAGGTGGGCAAATTCAACGGTTAGAAATTGCTAGAGCTTTATTAAGGAAGCGTCCGGTTTTATTAATTGATGAAGGGACTTCTGCACTAGACAAACAAACTTCGTTAACAATTCGTGATATAATTAACGCTTATCCTGGTACAGTAATTGAAGTCGGGCATAAATTAAGTACAGAAGAACAACGTGGCTTTGATCGTGTGATACCACTCGATAAACAAGCAAGAGAAGCGAGTTAGCTTCTCTTTTTTTGTTTTAAAAATACAAAATTGTTCTTTGTGTAACAGTTAGAAACTCTGTAATAGTTGGTATGATAGGCTCGTTAATTTTTCAGGAAAATTATTTTTGTGTTTTTCACAAGGTTTCTTTGAGCTTGTGTTCATACTATGGCATTATGGTGTCTATCAGGAGGTGCAGTAGCGAGTGATTGAATTAAAAAATATCTCGAAAATATATCAGCAAAACCAAAAGAATATAACAGCTTTAAATTCTGTATCGCTCCGCATTAAACCAAATGAATTTTTCGGTTTAGTTGGTGAGAGTGGTTCGGGAAAATCAACTTTATTAAAGTTAATGAATCGCTTAGAAGTTCCCACTTCAGGTGATATTTTGATAAATGGTCAATCATTGAATCAAATGAATGAGCAAGAACTAAGAAAAATGGTTCAAAAGACGGCGATGATTTTTCAACAGTTTAATTTGTTGCAAAATCAAACGGTCAAGCAGAACGTGAAGTTACCATTGAAATTACAGGGAAAATCAGATGATGCGTTAGTTGCTAATGTTTTGGAATTTGTTGGGATGACACCATTCCAAGACAAGTATCCCGTACAACTAAGTGGCGGGCAAAAACAACGAGTCGCCATTGCCAGAGCGTTAGTGACGAAACCAGATATTTTATTGTGTGACGAACCGACCTCGGCGCTTGACTCACAGAATAGCTTTGAAGTCATGAAGCTCCTTAAGCAAGTGCAGACGGAATTCGGCACCACCGTGATTTTTGTCAGCCATGAATTACCGTTAATAAAACAATGGTGCCAGCGCGCAGGCATCATGGAAAAAGGCAATTTATTAGCGGTGATTGAAGTGGAACCTGAAGAGGTTGTCACACAATCAGCCAATTACTATCAGCAAGTTGTGGAGTATTTGCAATGAAAGAAATAATCGAAGTTTTTAATACGTACCGAGTAGAACTATTTACCGCGTGTGCGCAAACCGGATTAATGTTGCTCGTGTCGATGACGGTAGCACTTTTGATTGGACTACCGATGGGGACCTTAATTTTCTTAGGAAAAACCGATCAACTAAAACACCCAGCGATGAAATTTTTATCCAAATTAGCGATTGTCTATGTTGACGTAGTCCGTTCGTTTCCATTTCTATTATTAGTCGTGGCCTTGATTCCTTTTACGCGTTTAGTACTGGGGACCTCATTTGGAACAGGCGCAGCTTCACTCCCACTCTCATTTGTGGCGGTGGCTCAGTACGGTCGGATGGTTGAACAATCACTACTGGATGTGCCAGTCGAAACGATTGCTTTAGCCAAATCTCTTGGAGCAACCTTACGTCAATTTATTTTTAATTTCTTATACGTGGAAGCACGTTCTAGTTTAGTCTTGAGTTTTACAACAGTGACAATTGGAATGGTCTCTTATTCAACTATCATGGGGGTCGTTGGTGGTGGAGGTATTGGGGATTTTGCCATTCGTTATGGCTATCAATCGTATGAGTTTATTTTAATGTATTTGACCATTGTGTTAATGATTGTGATGGTCGTCTTGATTCAATTATTGGGTTCATTTGTATCAAAAAAAATAGATAAAAGAAGATAAGGGAGAGTTATAAATGAAGAAAACATTAGTCTTATTAGCAAGTTTTGCCGTTTTATTAGGAGGATGCACGAGCAATAAAAATTCTGACAGCCAAAGCAAAGAGTCAGAGAAAAAAGTCATTAAAGTCGCTTCTCAAATGGAGTCAGTGGCGGATATTTTAGAAATTGCCAACAAAGAAGCCGAAAAAGAAGGCTACACGATTGAGATGGTACGCGTTAATGATAACGTGCAATACAATAAATTATTAAATGATAAAGAAGTTGACGCTAATTTAGCACAACACAAACCATTTATGGAAGACTTCAACGAAGCCTATAAAGGTAATTTAGTGGTTGTTCAACCCGTGTATGATGCAAAAGTTGGATTCTACTCAAAAGAATATAAAAACATTGAAGATATTCCGAACGGTAAAAAAGTTGCTTTACCAAACGATCCATCAAATCAAGGTCGCGCCTTAGCCATTCTAGATGAAAAAGGCTTAATCAAATTAAAAGACGGTGTGGCGTTTGAAGGAACAGTTAAAGATATTGTTGAAAATCCTAAAGATTTTGATTTTAAAGAAATCGACTTAGTAAACTTAGCTTCAGCGTATGACGAACCAGATATGGCACTAGTTTACAACTACCCAACTTACTTGAAAAAAATCAATTTAACACCGGAAGACGCGTTATTCTTAGAAACACCAAACGACAATCATTTTGCGATTAGTTTAGTGGCTCGTGAAGACAATCAGGACTCAGAAGCGATTCAAGTCTTGAAAAAAGCCGTTGCCAGTGATGGTGTCCGTGACTACTTACAAAATGAAGAAAATAAAGTGTCGTTAATTCCATCATTTTAAGCGAAAGCAAAAACCAGACATGACTTAATCGTCGTGTCTGGTTTGTTTGTTATAATGGATAAACATCTAAAATACTACCGGTTTGAGCGTCAGCGATAAATTCATATTGAACGGTTTCGTCGCCTTCTTTACGCGTGATACCACCTTTGTAAGTCGTATATGTCACAGCAAATTTGCGTAAAGGTTCTTTTGTATAATTAATCCAAGCTCCCTCAATTGTGCCTTCTTTTAAAAAGTGCTCTTTAATTAACTCTAAAATTTCTTCAGGTGATAAGGTTTTTGTTTCTTGATATTTTTTGTTAGCCACTATGCCACCAGCAATTCCTAAAGCTGCTGCGCCAACAAGTCCCCAACCAATTAAGGCATTATTTTTGTTCTGTGCCATCAAGACACCTCCTATCATATTCATAAACATTGTACCACAGATAAAAAAAATTCCAAACATCTCATGTTTGATGGAGTTTGTTATAACAAATTGCAAAAAATGAGGTATAATAAAAGAAAGAAGATAGAGAGGTGGATATCTGCATAGGCAGATTGATAAATCATGGAAGAAAAAACAATCTCACTCATTAAAGAATTAACAGAAGTTCAAGGAACAAGTGGCTTTGAGGACGATGTACGTGCCTTAATGAACAAAAAAATGACACCATTAGTTGATCGTATTGAATACGATGGCTTAGGCGGTATTTTTGGAATTAAAAAAAGTAAAAACCCTGAAGCTAAAACAGTTATGGTAGCCGCTCATATGGACGAAGTCGGCTTTATGTTAACGCAGATTATGGACAATGGTTTAATGCGTGTGCAACCTTTAGGTGGTTGGAATCCTTATGTTGTTTCAGCACAACGTTTCACATTAAAAACACGCAAAGGTGATTACCCAATCGTCTCATCATCAGTTCCACCACATTTATTACGTGGTTCAAATGGTCAAAGCAACGTACAAGTGACGGATATTTTATTCGACGCTGGATTTGAATCAAAAGAAGAAGCCTTAGAGTACGGTGTGCGTCAAGGTGACAGTATTGTTCCTGATGTTGAAACAGTTGTTTCAGCAAACGGTAAAAACTTAATCGGTAAAGCGTGGGACAATCGCTATGGCTGTGTCGCTGTTATTGAGATGTTAGAAGCGTTGAAAGACGTTGAGTTACCATTTCACTTAGTAGCCGGCGCTAACGTTCAAGAAGAAGTTGGCTTACGTGGTGCACGTCCATCAACACATAAATTTAAACCAGATTTATTCTTTGCGGTTGACTGCTCACCAGCAGATGACTTAGAAGGTAAAAAAGAGACCTTTGGTAAATTAGGTGAAGGTTTCTTAGTACGTATTTTTGACCCGGGTATGATCATGTTAAAACGTATGCGTGAATTCGTACTAGATTTAGCAGAAGAACACGAAATTCCACATCAATACTTTGTATCAAAAGGTGGAACAGATGCTGGGGCAGCTCACATGATGAACGATGGTATTCCAAGTACGGTTATCGGTGTACCAGGACGTTATATTCATACGCATCAAACGATGTACCGTCTATCCGATTATGAAGCAGCTAAGAAAATGTTAATCACGTCAATGACAACCTTAACAAACGAAAAAATTAATGAAATCATTTACGGGAAGTAGGTCATTTTAATGATTAAACCAACTAGCTTAGAACATTTAGCAGAATTAATTAATACAGGTAAACATGTCTTATTCTTCACTGCTAATTGGTGTGGTGATTGTGTCTTTATTAAACCATATTTGCCAGAAATCATGGCCACTTTTCCAGAGTTATCATTTGTTGAAATAGACCGTGACGAGTATTTAGATGTATGCATCGAGATGGGGGTCATGGGGATTCCAAGTTTTATTATCGTGGATAAAGGGCAAGAACTCGGAAGATTCGTCAGCAAAGAACGCAAAACGAAAGAGCAAGTTATCGAGTTCATCACACCCTTTTATTAATAGTTTTTCAATTATTTAGAAAAGGAAGGTGTTTGTTATGTTATTGCAAGAGTATAAAACAATTTTAGTTGGTATTGATGGTAGTGATCAGGCTTTCACCGCATTTCAAAAGGCGTTAGCAGTAGCCAAACGTAACGATGCAAAAATCATTTTAGCTCATATTATCGAAAGCCGTTTGTTTGGGAATACAGGGTATGCCTTAACAAGCGCTGATATTATTGAGGTGGAAAAAGATCGCTCAAAAACTATGTTACAAGATTACGTCGAGTATGCAAGTAAGCAAGATTTTGACAATTTAGAAACTGTTTTAACATTTGGCACCCCAAAATTCGTGATGACCGAAGAATTACCAGAAAAATATGATGTCGACTTAATTATGATTGGTCAATCTGGCTTAAATGCTGTTGAACGTGTTATTATTGGGAGTGTCAGCGAATATGTTGTCCGTCATGCTAAATGTGATGTACTGATTGTTCGTTCTGACAAGGATATCAAAAGCAAAAAAAATAGACAAAGTAGTAAGTCTTAGAATTAGGAGTAAGGGATGATTTTTTCATATAATAAAGAAGCCGTTGGCGACGTGTTAGTTGCGATTGTCGACAATTCAGGATCAGAGAAAGTTTCTTTTGAGCGCAAAGGAAACGTTGCAAAAGTTTTTACTGCTGATAAGACAGTGGGATATAACTTCTTCGATGTTTCCACTTATTTAAATGATTTAGAAGGACAAGGACAAGTTTTCTTAACAGAATCACAAGTGATTAGTTTAAATGAGCAATTAAGTGACGCTGGTTTTGACGCGAACTTAGTAGCGGACAATAGTCCCAAATTTGTCGTTGGTTATGTTAAGGAATGTGTACCTCATGAAGATTCTGATCACTTATCAGTGACAAAAATTGAAGTAGACAATGGGGAAGAATTACAAATTGTTTGTGGTGCACCAAATATTGAACAGGGGCAAAAAGTTGTTGTAGCTAAACCAGGCGCTATGATGCCGAATGGTTTAATTATCTGGCCAGGTAATTTAAGAGGCGTGGATAGCTACGGAATGGTATGTTCTGCCAAAGAATTAAACTTACCAAATGCGCCTCAAGTAAAAGGGATTTTAGTTTTACCAGAAGACGCTGTCGTTGGTTCTGAGTTTAAAGGCTAAAAAATATTATTTGTAGTTTAAACCCCTTTCTTGTAAAATGAAGATACACAGCAGAAAGAGGTGGATGTTAGATGAGTTATACAGATGAGACTATGCAATTTGACGTCAATGACTTAAATAAACAACCAGTCAGTGAAACGTTACGGATTGTTTATCATGCGTTAGAAGAAAAAGGCTATAACCCAGTGAATCAAATTGTTGGTTATTTACTATCTGGGGATCCAGCTTATATTCCACGTTACAAAGAGGCACGTAATTTAATTCGTCGCCATGAACGTGATGAAATTATGGAAGAGTTAATCAGAAGTTATTTATCTGATAATGGGATTAGTTAATGAGAATTATGGGATTAGATGTCGGTTCTAAAACGGTTGGCGTAGCCATTAGTGATCGCTTAGGTTGGACAGCCCAAGGAATCGAAACAATTAAAATTAATGAAGCAGCCGGTGAATTTGGTTACGAGCGTGTCAAAGAGTTAATCGACGAATACAAAGTCGAAAAAGTGGTTTTAGGGTTACCTAAGAACATGAATAACACGTTAGGACCAAGAGCTGAAGCGTCTCAAGCGTACGGCACGGCCCTAGAAGAGTTATATAATATCCCAGTTGAATATCAAGATGAACGTTTAACAACGGTTGAAGTAGAGCGTATGTTAGTAGAACAAGCCAATACCTCACGTAGCAAACGTAAAAAAGTCATTGATAAATTAGCTGCGGTGATGATTTTACAAAATTATTTGGATAGACATTCAAAATAATAAATATTAATAATAAGGAAGAGGTAACAGAATGGGACATAATCACGATCACGATTGCGCATGCGGTCACGACCATAAAGAAGAAAAACACGAAGGATGCGGATGTGGCCATGACCACAACCACGATCATAACCATGATCATGAAAACCGTGAATTCATCACATTAATTGATGAAGCTGGTAACGAAGCATTATTCGAAATTTTATTAACAATTGACGGCGAAGAAGAATTTGCTGACAAAAAATACGTTTTACTATACCCTGCTGAATTCGATGAAGATGGCGAAGAAGAAATTGATTTATTAGCTTACCAATACATCGAAAGCGAAGACGATTCTGAAGGCGAATTAAAACCTATCGAAACTGACGCTGAGTGGGATATGATTGAAGAAGTCTTCAATGCATTTGCAGCAGAAGAAGAATAATTTTAATCAACATTATCGACCTAATACCTTTTATGGTGTTAGGTCTTTTTGTTCCAAAAAGTTTAAGGTTCATTTAAAATGAATCTAATTTAGTTTATGTAATAGCTGAGGGTGCTATAATATCGCTAATACTTGGAGGACGGAGGGATTTGTTATGGGAATGATGTTAGGTGCTTTAGGACTTGTATTGGGGATTGTGGGTGTTATTCTGACGTTTCAAAATAAAAACAGTCGTTGGTTAAGCTACGCTAGTTTGTCTTTAACAGCGTTAGCTATTTGTGCTGAATACAGTGCTGTTGTCAAGTGGATCGAGGAAGAAGATTTAGCGGCTTTAATGGATGTAACGCCAACGATGTCTTCAATGTTATGGATTTTAACATTCGCTACTATTGGAATTAATGGCCTATCATTTTGGAAAAACTTAAAACTTAAAGTAGAATAACTTATATTGTCTTACCTCAGAAAAATTTTCTGAGGTTTTTTGATGATTTAAGCCAATAATTTTTGCTTAAACCAAATTCTTGATACACTAACATTAAGAAATTACATGTTATTAAATGGTTGAAAGGAGATGAGTTAGATGGAAATTTCAGCGAAAGGGATTAATCTCATTAAAAAATGGGAAGGCGTTCGTTTAGAAGCCTACGAAGACATTATTGGTGTCTGGACAATCGGTTACGGTCACACGAAGGATGTCAAAAAAGGTATGACTATCACGCAACAACAAGCCGAGGATTTCTTAAAAAAAGATATTAAACATCATGTTGCCTATATGGAACAGGTTATAAAGGTGCCATTGACTCAAGACCAATTCGATGCGTTAGCTAGCTTTCACTTTAACTTAGGTGCAGAAATTTTGAAAGATTCTGATTTATTAATCTATATTAATCAACAAGAGTGGAAAAAGGCTGCTAAGGAGATGGAACGTTATGTCTACGCGGGTAAAGAAAAATCACAAGGTTTAGTCAACCGCCGCCACGATGAGGTTCAGTTGTTTTTATCTGTTCTTGAAAATAACACAAAAACAAGTACTAGTGAATCTCAAGCCACATCAACAACGAGTCAAGAAATGACCACAAGCTCTTCTAGTTCTGAACAGGTGAGTGAAGAGGTAGCTTCGTCATCGACAAATACTAGTTCACCTGAAACTAGTACGTCAAATTCAGTTGAGAGTGATTCAAGCGCTCCATCACAAGCTAATAGCGAAGAAGCGCTAACGCCGATTGATATGATAAAAAAAGCCTATGAAAAGTTTTTTTCATAGGCTTTTGAGCGGTTATTTTAATAATTTTTTTGCTTTATCGGTATTTGCAAAATGAAGTTTGGCGTATTTGCTTAATAATTCGATACCCCCGCGTTTTAAAATCTTAGCGGCAGCTAAATCAGACGGTTTGCCCGCACCAGAAGGAACGTTGAAACCAAGTTCCTGACTGGCTTTTTTCAATTCATTTAAGAAGCTAGCGCGGCAAATAATTGATGCGGCAGCGACGGCCAGATGATATTGTTCTCCTTTAGTCGTGAAATAAAGGTCATCTTTGACTTGATTTTTTTCCATACTTAAATATTTTCGGTAATTACCTTCAGGTGTGAATTGATCAATTAAAATGCCTTGTGGTTGTTCAGGTGCTATTTTTTTTAACAATAAATAAATTGCTTGATTATGTAAGGCAACTTTCATACGGTTGACGTTATAATTTGGTTGGATTTCGTTATATTTTTGTGGTGTAACCACAAGTTCTTGATATTGAATGACATGTTTCAAGTCAGCAGCTATTTTGATGATTTCGCTATCCTTTAGCATTTTTGAATCTTTTACCCCTAGCTCTTTAAGTAAAGGCATTTGTTCTTTGGTTACATAGCTAGCGCAAACGACGACTGGACCTAGATAACTACCGTTTCCAACTTCATCGCTACCGACCACGTTCCACTGAGAAAAGCCAGTAGGTAAGTTACTGCTTGTTTTTTTTGCTGTTGAATTGCTAGGAGTGGATGAACTTGTTGAGGAATTGTCCCAACGATTTCCTTCTGTTTCGGCGTTATTTCCTTGAAATAAGACTGTTCCTGAATGGTATGCTGTAACCGTTACGCCAGGTGCTTTGGCTACGAAAAGGGCGTGCGCGGGAACTTTAGGTTGTAAGAATGCTTGATAGTGCTCTTTAATTGTATTAAGTTGTGTCTTAGATTGATTTTTTAATGAATAGCTACTCATGTGTCTCCTCGATTTCACTTTCTTTTATTTCTTTAATCGTAACGAAAAAAAGTCTATCTGACAAATACTTTCTTTTTGAATAATAGAGGATAGCGTTTGTAAATGAAACAGAACTATTTTATAATGGGTAGAAGAGATTAATGATGATTAAATGAAATGATTGAAAGGAGTTCGGGCTAAATGAATAAAACACGTTATAAAGCAGAAATTAATGGTGAAACTTATACAATTGTTGGAACTGAAACCAAAGCACATATGGATGCTGTTACTGGTTTAGCCAATCATCAAATTGATAAGATTATTGAACTTTCACCTGATACATCGCTGACTAAAGCGGCAGTGTTGCTAGCTATTAATGTCCTTTCAGATGAGTTGCATCTTCAAGAAAAGTGTAATCAATTAGAAACTGAAATTAATGAATTAAAGAAAAATAAAGATTGTATGGATGAATTAGATAAAGCCTTATCCCGCATCGATGAGCTAGAACGACGACTAGCACGCTTTGAAGTTTATGATAAGAAGGCTCGAGATATAGTAGCAGCTGAAAATTTAACTTATGAAGACCTATCACTTGCTGAAATTCAAGAGTTAATTAATAAGCACAATCTGGAAAAAATTCAACAGGAAAGTGATTTGAAGTAAAATGTTATCATTGTTATTAATTGTAATTTTAGGATTTGCGGCTTTTCGTGGTGTTCGTCGTGGATTTGTTTTTCAAACCGTCCATACTATCGGTTATCTTATTGTATTTTATTTAGCGAGTAAAAATTTTGAGAAGCTAAGTGATAAATTAGAATTATTGGTCCCTTATCCTCAACCAGCCCTAGATTCAAACCTTATTTATTATTCAGGTCAACAGTTATTTGATTTAGATCAATACTATTATGCTGGGGTCGCATTTTTATTAATCTTATTAATTGGTTGGGCAGTGATTAGATTTACTGGGTTCTTTTTCTATGGGCTAACCTTTTTTGATTTATTTGGTGTTGTGGGAAAAATTTTAAGCGGAATTCTAGCAGTTATGGTGGCTATGGTCACATTAAGTTGCATTTTAAATGTTGTTGCGATGGTGCCTTTAGATTTTGTTCAAAACATGATTGAGGGTAGCGGACTGGCAAAATTTATTATTGCTAATTTACCCTATTATTCAAATAAAATTATTGAGCTATGGACACAGACAGCTGTGTCATAGTGACGCGATAAGCTGGACGATTCCGTTCAGCTTTTTCTAAAGTATAGATTGGAAGTGAACGAATTGAATAAGAAAATTCTAGCGATTTTAGAATTTGATAAAATAAAAAAACAAATTAATGATTATACAACAACAGCGTTTGGTGAAGAAGCGGTTAAAGCATTAGCCCCTAAAACTGAAGCGACTGCTGTGACGAAACTATTGGATGAAACGGAAGATGGCATGACGATTTATCGTATTAAGGGAGGGATACCTGTCCCAAATTTACAAGATATTCGTCCGCATTTGAAACGTCTTGAAATCGGTGCATTATTGAATGGTCTTGAAATTGCCCAAATCGGTAAGGTCTTATATACGACATCAGAGTTAGTCCGTTTTTTTGAAGAATTAGCTGATAGTGAATTAGCACTAAAACGTGTTTATGAATTAGCCGACAAGTTAGAGAGTGTCCCAAGTTTATCGGGGAAAATTAGAGCGGCGGTAGAAGAAGATGGGCGCGTAACTGATGAGGCTTCACCAGAATTACGAACAATTCGTCATCAAATTCGTCGTTCAGAGATGAGCGTTAAAGAACAATTGGATGGATTAATTCGTGGGAAAAATGCAAAATATTTGAGCGATGCGATTATCACCATGCGTAATGACCGCTATGTTATCCCAGTTAAAAGTGAATATCGTGGTGTTTTTGGTGGAGTGGTTCACGATCAAAGTGCCTCAGGTCAAACGATTTTTGTGGAGCCTAAGCAAGTGGTTGAACTAAATAATCGTTTACGCCAACAACAAATTGCTGAACGTCATGAAGTAGAGCGGATTTTAGCTGAATTATCTAACGAAATCGCTCCATATCGCCAAGAAATCATGCAAAATGCCTATGTGATTGGGCAGCTAGACTTTATTAATGCTAAAGCGAAATTTGCAAAAGAGGTCAAAGCGGTGATTCCACATATAAGTGATGAGCAACAGGTGGAATTGAAACAAGCACGTCACCCGTTTATCTCTGCAGACGTGGCAGTCGCTAATGATATCGTTATTGGTAAAGATTACCAAACAATTGTTATTACTGGACCTAATACAGGTGGGAAGACAATTACGCTCAAAACATTAGGACTACTACAAATAATGGCCCAAGCAGGCTTACCAATTACTGCAGCCGAAGAAAGTAGTGTGGCTATTTTTAAAGAAATCTTTGCTGATATCGGTGATGAACAATCAATTGAGCAAAACTTGAGTACGTTCTCTTCTCACATGACCAATATTGTGTCCATTATCGACCAAATCGATCAAGATTCATTGGTATTATTTGACGAGTTGGGAGCCGGAACTGATCCACAAGAGGGAGCTGCTTTAGCGATTTCTCTATTAGATACGGTTGCTGCGACCGGAGCTTACGTAGTTGCAACAACTCACTATCCTGAGTTGAAAGTTTATGGATACAACCGTCAAGGAACGATCAATGCCAGTATGGAATTTGATGTCGATTCATTAAGCCCAACCTATAAATTACTAATCGGCGTTCCCGGACGTAGTAATGCCTTTGAAATTTCACGACGTTTGGGTCTAGATAACCAAATTATCGAAGTAGCGCAACAACTAGTCGACGGTGAGAGCCAAGATTTAAACGAGATGATTGCTGACTTAGAATTGCGTCGGAAGATGGCGGAAACGGAATATTTAGAAGTTCGTGAGCAAGTCGCAGCTTCCGAAAAATTATTAGCAGATTTAAAAAATGCTTATGGCTACTTCTTTGAAGAACGTGAAAAAGAGATGGCAAAAGCTAAAGAAGCAGCGAATAAAATTATCGAAGAAGCCAAAGAAAAATCTGATGAAATTGTTCGTGATATTCGTAAAAAACAACAAAATCTAGGAACAGCGCATGTTAAAGAACATGAATTAATTCAAGTGCAAAAAGATCTAGGTGATTTATCGCATGAAGAAGCCCATTTGAAGAAAAATAAAGTGTTACAAAAGGCAAAAGAAGCACAAGTTCTAAAACCAGGTGACGACGTTATGGTAGAATCGTATGGCCAACGTGGTACCTTAATTTCATCTAATGGTAGAGGTCAGTGGCAAGTTCAACTTGGTATTTTAAAAATGAATTTACCTGAAAGTGACTTAACGAAAGTTAAACCTGTAAAAACGGTTCAACGTGATATTGTCCGTGTTAAAAATTCAGATGGTGGTTCCCGTAAACGTGTTGACAGTCAGTTAGATTTACGTGGCATGCGTTATGATGACGCAGTACATGAGTTAAGCATGTATCTTGATGAAGCTTTAATGTCAGGTTATTCATCCGTTATTATTGTACACGGCAAAGGAACCGGTGCTATTCGTAACGCGGTAACAGATTATTTAAATGGTCATCGTAGTGTCAAAAGTTTTGGTTTAGCGCCACAAAATATGGGCGGAACCGGTGCAACCGTTGTGGAATTCAAATAAAATAAAACTTTCACAATTCAATTCGTTTTAAAAAAAAGGTTGCTTTGATATAATAAGGATAATTAAAGTAGTAGGAGGAAGATTAAATGGCAATGGAATTAACAGATGCTTTATTTGCAGAAGAAACAAAAGAAGGATTAGTCTTAGTAGACTTTTGGGCACCATGGTGTGGACCATGTCGTATCCAAGGACCAATCATTGATGAATTAGCAGAAGAATTAGATGGACAAGTTAAAATCTACAAAATGGATGTTGACGAAAACCCTGAAGTTCCTGCTTCATTTGGAATTATGAGTATTCCTACATTACTTGTTAAAAAAGACGATCAAGTTGTTGAAAAATTAATCGGTGTTCACCGTAAAGAACAATTACAAGACGTTTTAGCTAAATACATGTAAAAGAAAAACTAGTCAGAAATGGCTAGTTTTTTGTGTTTTTAAAAGGTTATTTATTGTAATTATTCTAAATAAGATGTTAAAATATAAGTATAAAACGTTTTAGTTTATAATAATTATTAATAGATGGAGGGAAAATAATGAAGAAAGAACAAGTTTTAAATCAAGCAGTAGCAGACTTAAGTCAATTTGCAACAGTGATTCACCAAGCACACTGGTATATGAGAGGTAATGGTTTTCTAACTATGCATCCTAAAATGGATGAATTAATGGATGAAGTGAATGATTGGCTAGATGAAATCGCAGAGCGTTTAATCACAATTGGTGGCTCTCCTTATTCTACTTTACAAGAATTTGCTGATAATACAAAAATTGAAGATGAAAAAGGATCCTACGATAAATCAATGACGGATCATTTAGAAACTATCTTAAAAGGTTACCGCTATATTCAAGGTTTAGCAGAGGAAGGTATTGAAGCAGCTGATGATGAAGATGATGCTGTAACAGAAGACATCTTTATTGGAATCAAAGGTGCTGTAGAAAAGAAAATCTGGATGTTAACTGCACAATTGGGTCGTGCACCAGAAATTAACTAATTCATTTGTATAAACAAGTTAGAGAGTCGCTTTTTCGCGACTCTCTATTTTTTTCTAGGTGGAAAAGCGTGCTATTCTACCGGAATTATATGCTATAATAAAATCATATTGACTGTTTAACGAGGAGGAATTAAGCGATGTTACCTACATTAACGAATTTCAGAGATATCGGTGGTTACCGAGGTTTAGATAATAAAAAAGTAAAGCAAGCATTGATTTATCGCAGCGGCGAAATCAATCATTTATCTCCAGAGGATCATCAATCATTTCAAGATGAGTATCATATTGAAACAATTTTTGATTTTAGAAGTGATTCAGAGCGTGATGAGCGTCCGAATGAAAATTTCGACGGCGTCACAACTTATGCGATTGATATCTTAAAAGGAATGCAACGTTCTGTTAGTTTAGATGACTTAAAAGAAGAAGCGACGCAAACGCGTCCTGACGCGTTCATGTTAGAAGCCTATCGTGCGTTTGTGACGGATCCAAGTGCTCGTGCGGGCTATAAACAATTTATAGAAACAGTGGCAACGTTAGACAAACCGTTTATTTTCCATTGTTTTGCTGGTAAAGATCGTACCGGTTTTGCGGCTGCTTTGATCCTTTCGCTATTAGGTGTATCGGAATTAGATATTTATCATGACTACTTATTAACGAATCTTATGCGTAAGAAAGCTAATAATAAAATGATTGAAACGATGGCTCGTGAAGGTGCGCCAAAAGAGCAGTTAGAGATGTTCCAAATTATGATGGAAGTCAAACATGAATATTTAGCAGAAAGTTTCGCGCAAATTAAACAGCACTACGGAACGGTTGAACAATATGTCTTAGAAGGCTTAGACGTTAGCCCAGAACTAATCGCTCAAATTAGAGCGAAATATTTAGAAGATTAATTAGAGATGGGAGGGGATTTCGTTGGAAAGAATGACGATAATCCATACGAATGATCTCCATTCACATTTTGAAAATTGGCCTAAAATTAGGCGTTTTATTCAACAAAAGCAACAATACGCTAGTAATCGACACCCGGTATTGACCGTTGATTTAGGAGATTTTTGTGACCGAGTTCACCCGCTGACTGAAGCAACGGATGGTCGGGCCAATGTCGAACTAATGAATCAAGTGCACTATGATGCCGTAACGATAGGGAATAATGAGGGAATCGGTAATACGAAACCTCAGCTAGATCGTTTATATGAACACGCTAATTTTCCAGTAGTAGTCAGTAATCTGTTAGATGATAATCATCAACAGACGTCACCTTGGTGTCACACCTATAAAATCCATCAAACCCCACGAGGGACTCGTGTAGGAATTATTGGATTAACGGCGCCATTTCCTTTTACTTATGGTCCGCTTGGTTGGGACGTTAGCTTTCCAGACGAGGTGTTGCCTGAATTATTAGCTGAGTTGTCGTCACAAACCGATGTGATTGTTTTATTATCGCATCTGGGTTATCTTGATGATGAGCATATTGCCGCGCACTACCCAGAGATTGATGTGATTATCGGCTCACACACTCATCACTTATTTGAAAATGGTAAAGTGGTCGACACAACACTTCTTGCAGCGGCTGGTAAATTTGGTCAATATGTCGGTGAAATCACCCTCGAACTTGATGAAAACCATCATGTAGTTAGCAAAAAATCGACCACTTATCCAACAAAATTATTGGTTGAACACGCTTATGATCAAGCAGAAGTTATAGGTTATCAATCACAAGGTCATGAATTGTTACAGGCCCAAATAATTGGCGATTTGCCAAATCCATGGTTGCGAAATGGACAAGGGCCAACTAGTTATATAGAGCAGTCTTTAGAGGCGGTAGCTGATTTTACGCAAGCCGATGCCTATTTGTTAAGTACAGGTCTGTTCTTAGGTGATTTAGCATCCGGCCAAGTGACCAGCGATGATTTGCATCGTACGTTGCCCCATCCGATGCATTTGATTCGGGTGACATTTAGTGGTGCTAATTTAATTGAAGTGTTGACGGAAATTGCTAATCAACACGATTATTTGATAGACTATCCGATTGTTGGCATGGGTTTTAGAGGGAAAGTTTTTGGTGAAATGAAAGCTAAAAATATCGAAAAAATGGGTGCTGATTTTCTGGTCGGTGGTCAGCCAATAGCGTTAGATAAACCATATCGATTGGTGATGATGGATCATTATTCGTTTATCAAGTTTTTCCCGAAAATAGCCGCACTAGGTAAAATCGAATCATTATGCCCGTCATTGTTACGGAATGTAGTGGCATGTTATATTAATAAAAAGTATGGTAATAAGAAGGTGAGTAATTAATGGAACATTCAGAGCAAAAAGATGTCACGTTAGAAGTGGTTGGGGAGAAAATTGAAATGCCTACTGTAGAAACTAAAGTAACACCTAATATAGAAACTCCTTCAGAATCCATAAGTACAACGGACCAAGAAATCCTGGCAACTGCTGAGGTGACGGAAGAAGTGGTTGAAATTGAGGAGATACCACGTATCCGCATGATTGCGCCAGATCGTTTAGTTATTGATGAGCGTGAATACAAATTATTAATGAATTATCAAGATGGCTTTAATATTGAACAACTAAACGAGCGTTATAGTGATGTCTTAGATAAATATGACTATATTGTTGGTGATATCGGTTTTGAGCAGTTACGCTTAAAAGGTTTCTTTGACGATTTTCGTAAAAAAGTTGGCTATGATCAGAAAATTGGGACATTAGAAGATTATTTATACGAGTATTGTAATTTTGGTTGTGCTTATTTTGTGATCGAACGTCTTGAAAAACTAGATGACAAATTAATTAATACCATTCCCGCTCACACGAAAGAAAAGCGTGGTAAAGTCAAAGACGTGAAACAGCAAGTAAAAAATAATAAAAATAACGCATCAATTAAAAATAAACAATCAAATAATAAATCAGCTAATCGCTCAAAAAATAAAAAGAATCAACAGAATAAAAATAACCCAAATAATAAAGAAAAAACTCAACAGCCTAAGCATAAGCCAAAGACTAATCCTACGAATAACAAAAACCGCCCAAATCAATCAAACAAAAATAACAACAAAAATCGTTCAGAAAAAAACAACTCATCAGCTAATCGCTCCTTTGTGATTCGCCAAAAAGATGAGCCGAAATAGGTGTCTGAATGTATAAAGGTTATTTATTAGATTTAGATGGGACGATTTATAAGGGAACCCAATCAATTGAGGGAGCCAAAGAATTTGTTGAACGATTACAAGCTGAGCAACTACCATTTTTGTTTGTCACCAATAATACAACTAAAACGCCACAAGCAGTTCAAAAGAATTTAGCGTCGAATTTTGATATTGTAGTCGACGAATCATCCATTTATACAGCAAGCTTGGCAACAGCGGATTATTTGAAATCATTAGATAAAGGAAACCGAGTCTATGTGATTGGAGAATCAGGTTTGATAGATTGTTTACTTGCGGAAGGTTTTGTTTGGGAAGAAACGACACCAGACTTTGTCGTAGTTGGACTTGATCGTCAGTTTAACTATGACAAGTTAGTCAAAGCAACGCTAGCAATTCAAAATGGAGCGCTTTTTATTGGGACCAATCCTGATAAAAACATTCCGACTGAAGCTGGTTTGTATCCGGGTGCTGGTTCTTTAGTTACTTGTCTAGCCACAAGCACGCAACAAGAGCCAATTATAATTGGTAAACCGTCCTCAGTCATTATGGAGGGAGCTCTGCAACGAATGGGGCTGGAAAAGACAGATGTTGTAATGGTCGGCGATAATTATGAAACTGACATTCAGGCGGGTATTCAAAATGATATCGCTACTTTATTAGTTTTAACCGGCTTCACTCAACCGGATGAGGTTCCAACGTTACCGACTGCGCCAACCCATGTTTTAACTAATTTAGCAGAATGGAGTTTTTAGAATGAAAATCATGACGCTAAAAAACAAAGTCCAATTTTTAATTTTGGTTGTGTTTATTTTAACGTTGGCGATTACTTTAACGATTAATGCTTACCCACTTTACGTTTTTGATATCGGTCATTTAGGGATTGAGGAGATGACAGGATTAACCAAGGGAACGTTATTGTCAAATTACCACCAGTTGATGGGTTATCTGAATCATCCGTTTATTAAAACATTGAAGATGGATGATTTTCCTGTATCAGAATCAGGGGCGTTTCATTTTTATGAAGTGAAACGTTTGTTTATACTGAATTATGCTTTATTAATTGTGACCAGTATTCCGGCTGTTTGTTTTGTGAAACAACTATGGCAGTCGAATCGTCTTTGGATTATCAAACAAGCGCTAGCCTATACAGCCTTAGTGCCAGTAATTTTAGGTTTTGTGATGCTTGTGGCTTTTGACCAAGTGTTCATTGCCTTTCATCATTTGATGTTTAACAATGATGCGTGGCTATTTGATCCTGTGACCGACCCGGTAATTATGGCACTACCTGAGCAATATTTTTTCCACTGCTTTGCGTTAGCGGTGATTTTATTTGAAGCGATAATCTTAGCTTTATTTTTTAAAAGCAAACACCAATTAAAAAAACTACGAACTTTAAATTAGTTCGTAGTTTTTTTATCGCCATTTTCATGAGCTAAACGGCTAGCTGCTGCAGCTGCGATAGCCCCAACGATGTCGTCTAAGAAAGTATGGACATTAACGCCATCGTGTGAATTTAATTTACCAAGAATACCTGGTTTTACTTTGTCAATATAACCATAATTAGTAAAGCCAATTGAACCATAAACGTTAACGATTGAAAGAGCTAAAATTTCGTCGATACCATACAAACCTTCGTCCTCACCAACAATAGCCTGTAGAGGTTCGATCATGCCGTTTTTCTCGGCTAATAAATCTAATTGAATACCGGTTAAAATCGTGTTTTGAACCTCTCGCTTTCTTAATACTGCTTCAATATGATGAGTGCATAGTTCAAGTGTAAGATTTTCTACATAAGGAGCTTGTAAATAGTAAACCAAATCAGCAATATCCGCAATGGTTACGCCACGTTCAGCTAATAAATCACGGGCTTTTTGTTCTAAAATATTAATATCTGTTGTCACAATCTCGCCTCCTAAATATTTTTATACCTTCATCATAGCGTTTATACGTTGTAAAATCAAATAGGGTAAAAGGGAGTTACCAATTAGTTATTACATTAGTCAAAAAGACTCGTGCTGTGACCAGGTTGCACTCTTTGTTCAGGATTAGCAAAATGTAAAGCGTTGTTTACCGCAGTCGGGGCTTCCCCTAATCCAGTTGCGATTAATTCTACTTTTCCGGGATACCAACAAATATCACCTGCTGCAAAAATTCCTGGGGCACTTGTCATCATATCGCTCGAGACTTTAATTTGGCGCCCCTTTAATTCTAATCCCCAATCTTTAATAGGACCAATGGAGGACTTGAATCCAAAATTAACGATTAAGTGATCGGCTAGGATTGTTTCTTGCGTATCTTCTTTAGGGTTGACTAAATGAATAGTGTGAATCATTCCCTCTGTGTGTTCAATCTCGTCCACTATATAAGGTGTCTTAAGTTGTACGCTAGATTGTTTCAATAATGACACGCTATGTTCATGGCCACGAAACTCCTTACGTCGATGAACTAACGTAACTTCCTTTGCGATAGGCTCTAGCATAAGGGCCCAGTCAATGGCAGAATCGCCACCGCCAGTCACGACAACTCGTTGGTCTCGAAATTTTTCTAAATCGTTGATGAAATAGTGAAGCGAGTGCTCTTCGCAAGTATCTGCTTCATTCAGTGTCATTCTACGCGGTTCAAACGCCCCGTTACCAGCTGTGATAATGATTGTTTTTGATCGATACACGTTTTTGTTTGTCATAATGTTGAATAAATTATCCTCGTTCTTTTCAATAGCAATCACTGTTTCGGTAAGGGCATAATCGTGCTCGAAACGTTGGTTTTGTTCGATTAAATTATCGACTAACTCTCTAGCGGTTACACTTGGGAAACCTGCAACATCGTAAATATGTTTTTCTGGATATAGCATGGCTAGTTGTCCACCAAGTTGTGGCAAACTTTCAATCACCAAGGTCCTAGCTTGTCGCATACCGGCGTAAAAGGCTGAAAATAATCCGGTCGGACCGCCACCAATAATTGTAATATCATAACTCTCGTGCTGAGACATTTTTTTACCTCCAATAAAAATAATAAGCCATATCATTATAGTAGAGAATTCAAAAAATAAACATTAATTTGTTTGATAGTTCAAAGTAACTAGCAAGAATTGCATTTATAAGATACAATAGAAAAGAATATAGATAGGAGTGATAATATGTTATTACAATTAAATTTAGAAGAAGTACAAGGTCCGGTAGCAACACTGAAAACAAACATGGGTGATATCAAAGTGAAGTTATTTGATAGTGAAGCACCTAAGACAGTTGCAAACTTTGTAGGATTAGCAAAACAAGGTTACTATGATGGTGTAATTTTCCACCGTGTCATTAAAGATTTCATGATTCAAGGTGGCGATCCAACTGGAACTGGTATGGGTGGCGAAAGTATTTATGGCGGAAGTTTTGAAGATGAGTTTTCACAAAATGTTTTCAACTTACGTGGTGCATTATCAATGGCAAATGCAGGTCCTAACACAAACGGTTCTCAGTTCTTCATCGTTCAAAACCAAAACATGCCAGCTCAAATGCTAGGTCAATTAAAAGTTGCTGGTTTCCCTGAAGAAATTATTGAAGAGTACACTAAAGGTGGAACACCTTGGTTAGACATGCGCCATACAGTATTTGGACATGTTATTGAAGGAATGGATGTTGTTGATGCTATCGCAGCAGTAGCCGTTGGTGCTCAAGATAAACCTAAAGAAGATGTAGTAATTGAAACGGTAGAAATTTCAGAATAAGCCGATTTTTGAAGGAGGGTTTATTTTGGATTACAAAATAGGAGATGTCGTAACAGGCACGATTACTGGCTTACAACCATACGGTGCTTTTGTTGCTTTAGACGCGAATAACCAAGGGCTCATTCATATTTCAGAAATTAAATACGGTTATATCAAAAATATTAAAGAGGCCATTTCAGTTGGTGACCAAGTACAAGTGATGGTTATTGATATTGACGAGTTTTCTCATAAAATTTCGTTATCAATGCGCGCTTTGGAAAATCACTCTCATGAATCAGCTAATAAACGTAAGAAATTTTTCACTAATTCTAAATTAACGATTGGTTTTGAAAGTTTAGATTCTTCAATGGAACATTGGGTAGATGACTCACTAGACTCATTGAAAAACAAACAATGATTTTTTTTCAGAAATATGATATAATTTTATGGAAATTATAATTTGTTTTTTTGAAAGTGTAGTCTACTATATAATTTAAGAGGTGAAAGTTTTTGTACAATAAACTTGTGGCGGGAACTGTGATGCTTAATACTACTGAGGGGAAACAATTGTTTCTTTTGCATCAAGTTGAAGATGTCTTAGATTTTGCAGTAACCCAAGTATTAGATGATAAAACCAGTCTGGCTAGTATTTTGGATTTTTTGAAAAACATGGCAAATATTAATCTTGATCATGTTGAATTGGTAGAATTAACAAGTGTCAGTCTAAATAATCGCAGTGTACCTCTTTATTTGTTTGCATTAGATGAGAAATTTATTACTTATGAGTTAGCTGAGAACTTCTTATGGGAGTCACCAGCTAATTTAAGAGAATTACTCTCAACTAGAGAAATAAAAGGCGAAGCTTTTTTAATTTAAGTATTTGATGAAATGATTTCTTTTGAGCCATGACTAGATAGTCATGGCTCTTTTTGTATAGTGCTATTCAATTGAATAGTCGACTTATAAAATGAACTAAAATGGCTCTGAATTTAAGAAAATATTTCCGCGTATGTTGTTTGATATGTAAAGCTAATCGTCTTTATCACAACTTTTAAGTTAGTTATCATGATTTTATTGAAATATTTCCGAGTTTTTTGATTGACTGAATGTAACTAACGTGATAGTATATAGAAGTTCTAAAACAACGAACACTTTTGAATAAAAAAACTTTTAAAAAGTTGTTGACTTGGTCAACTAAGCGTGATAAACTAATGAAGTTGTCACGAAAGACAACGACTTAAAAAGTAGACCTTTGAAAACTGAACAATGAATAAGACAAACCAAATGTGTAGGGTGTTTTACAAAGTGTAAAACAAAACCAAACAATTTTTGAATTTTAGTGAAGTAATTCGCTAGCAAACATAAATGAGCTAAAACTCATAAGATGCTAGAAACAAGTTTCTAGCTATAGTGGTACATCAGCTTTGTTGTGAACCACTTATATTATTGAGAGTTTGATCCTGGCTCAGGACGAACGCTGGCGGCGTGCCTAATACATGCAAGTCGAACGCATTTTGTTTCACCGGAGCTTGCTCCACAGAAACGAAATGAGTGGCGGACGGGTGAGTAACACGTGGGTAACTTGCCCATCAGAGGGGGATAACACTTGGAAACAGGTGCTAATACCGCATAATTCTTTTGACCGCATGGTCGAATGATGAAAGGCGCTTTCGGGTGTCGCTGATGGATAGACCCGCGCTGCATTAGCTAGTTGGTGAGGTAACGGCTCACCAAGGCCATGATGCATAGCCGACCTGAGAGGGTGATCGGCCACACTGGGACTGAGACACGGCCCAGACTCCTACGGGAGGCAGCAGTAGGGAATCTTCGGCAATGGACGAAAGTCTGACCGAGCAACGCCGCGTGAGTGAAGAAGGTTTTCGGATCGTAAAACTCTGTTGTTAGAGAAGAACAAGCGTGAGAGTAACTGTTCACGCCTTGACGGTATCTAACCAGAAAGCCACGGCTAACTACGTGCCAGCAGCCGCGGTAATACGTAGGTGGCAAGCGTTGTCCGGATTTATTGGGCGTAAAGCGAGCGCAGGCGGTTTCTTAAGTCTGATGTGAAAGCCCTCGGCTCAACCGAGGAAGGTCATTGGAAACTGGGGAACTTGAGTGCAGAAGAGGAGAGTGGAATTCCATGTGTAGCGGTGAAATGCGTAGATATATGGAGGAACACCAGTGGCGAAGGCGACTCTCTGGTCTGTAACTGACGCTGAGGCTCGAAAGCGTGGGGAGCAAACAGGATTAGATACCCTGGTAGTCCACGCCGTAAACGATGAGTGCTAAGTGTTGGAGGGTTTCCGCCCTTCAGTGCTGCAGCTAACGCATTAAGCACTCCGCCTGGGGAGTACGGTCGCAAGACTGAAACTCAAAGGAATTGACGGGGGCCCGCACAAGCGGTGGAGCATGTGGTTTAATTCGAAGCAACGCGAAGAACCTTACCAGGTCTTGACATCCTTTGACCATTCTAGAGATAGAACTTTCCCTTCGGGGACAAAGTGACAGGTGGTGCATGGTTGTCGTCAGCTCGTGTCGTGAGATGTTGGGTTAAGTCCCGCAACGAGCGCAACCCTTATTGTTAGTTGCCATCATTAAGTTGGGCACTCTAGCAAGACTGCCGGTGACAAACCGGAGGAAGGTGGGGATGACGTCAAATCATCATGCCCCTTATGACCTGGGCTACACACGTGCTACAATGGACAGTACAACGAGTCGCGAGACCGCGAGGTCAAGCTAATCTCTTAAAGCTGTTCTCAGTTCGGATTGTAGGCTGCAACTCGCCTACATGAAGCCGGAATCGCTAGTAATCGCGGATCAGAACGCCGCGGTGAATACGTTCCC